>JACPXA010000133.1 GCA_016196785.1 Elusimicrobiota bacterium | reverse complement strand
CCCTGCGGTTAACCCTCAAGGCGTTGGCTCGGTTACGGCGAGATGCCTGACTCCCGCGGTGTGGGAGCAGTCTTACCAGCTAGGATTCTCCTTGCCCAGTACAGTTCCCTGAAAACTAAGTCGTGGCTCCCGATGCATCGGTAACCCCACAGGACAGGCATCAGGCTGAATTCATTTCAATCATGGGAACAACAGAGGACATCCTAAGTTTGGCATTGACATCCCTTGTGCGTATGTATATACTAAAAAGTAGCTACAGATGACCATCCCTGACTTTGAATGGGACGACTCTAATATCGAGCATCTCGGCGGGCACAACGTCGTACCGGCTGAGGTCGAAGAGGTATTTGAATCTAGGCATTATATCGCCGGGGGGCGAGACGGTCGTTATCTCGTTCTTGGAAAGACAGCGGCAGGGCGTTATCTCCTCTGCGTTATTGAACGTAGTTCACGTTCTGCAGCGTTTCGTGTTGTGACAGCCAGGGATATGGAAAATTGGGAACGCAAACTTTATAAAAGGAAAGGGTGACCTATGAAAAAGAAACTGCCCCATTTTAAAAACTCAGAAGAAGCAGCAACATTTTGGGATACCCATGGTCTCAAAGATTATATTCATGATCTTAAGCCCGTGGATGATATGTTTGTCCTATCGCCCGTCTTGGCTCAGCGGATTCGGGAACGGGCGAAGAAGCGCTTAATTTCCATCCGCTTGGCACAATGGGAAATCGAGAAGTCTAAGGAAATCGCTAAAAAGCGCAAGATCCCCTATCAGACCCTCATGCGTGAATGGATTGACCAAGGGCTTCGTGCCACCTTCGCAAAACCGCCGGCTTGAAAAGTTGCTCAGCAATTTAAAATTCCTCTTGAAAAATGGTGGTTTTCCTGTTATGTCTTAAAGGTACCCTTGAAAGCATGGAACGCTAGATGTCAATGAATCCGTATGCCATTCCTCCCATGATCGCCAGCCTAGTGAGCGGGCTCGCTGGCGCGTTCATTCTGAGGGAAGAGGGAGGCGACGCCATCGAAAATCTGCTTGAACAGCACACGTTGTTAGCCCCTGGAGCATATCAAGGATGCGATCCACCTCTATCTACGAGCTGTGAACAAGGAACTGACTATTCTGAAACAGCAAGGGAAGCAGGTCGTCCTAAAACTTTAAAGAGTATCCTTGGCGCTACTGGACTCGGCCTTGAAGAATTTATTGAGCAGTTATAATACGACCTGCGGTTAACCCTCAAGGCGTTGGCTCGGTTACGGCGAGATGCCTGACTCCCGCGGTGTGGGAGCAGTCTTACCAGCTAGGATTCTCCTTGCCCAGTACCGTTCCCTTAAAACGAAGTCGTGGCTCCCGATGCATCGGTAACCCCACAGGACTTGGGCCGTCATTCCCCTCGTCGAGCACCCTGACCTTGACGAAAATCCCATAGTATGTTAAACTGAAGTGGGACTTCTGTATCCCATTCTGGCGAAGGAGGTGGACCATGAATCAACGGACGCATATTGTTATTCCACAATCGCTCGTAGGTCAGATCGATACCTTGGTCGGCAAGCGGGGCCGCAGCAGTTTCTTGGTCAATGCCGCCTCCCGAGAACTGAAACGGTTGCATCAACTGAAAACCTTGAAAGCGGCCGCAGGATCGTGGAAAAATAAAAATCACCCTGAACTTAAAGAGGGGGCGGCCAAGTGGGTGAAGGCGATTCGGAACCAAGACGAAAAGCGGTTCCGTAGAATAGCAACCGCCTGACATGGCCACGTACCTTCTCGATACCAGTATCATTATTGACACCCTGAACGGCAAAAACAATCGAGAGTCGCTGTTAGAGCATCTGCTTCAGCAAGGACACCTCCTGGCCTGCTGCCCGATTAACGTCAGCGAAGTATATGCCGGTCTGCGGCCTAAGGAGGAGGTTCTGACACAAGCCTTTTTGAAAAGCCTTGACTATCTTGATATCCCCTGGGAAATCGCTCGGCAGGCAGGCCTTCTGAAGCGCGACTACGCACGCAAGGGGATTACTTTGGGGATCGCCGATAGCATGATCGCGGCGGTTGCTATCCACCACAGGTGTACTCTTGTCACTGACACCCTCCGAGACTTCCCGATGAAAGAAGTACCCCTGTATGGGGGATGACGGTCAAATCTCGATCCTCCTCTTAAAGCATCTGAAATCCTGAAGATTTTCACAACTGGTCCGCACGAGAAGATTCGGGGCTCCGTTAAATTTTCCCCTTGACAAACTGGCCTACTGGCCACATACTGAACAGGTATGGAAGAAGGAGCGGATCACCAATGGCTATGACGCTGACCAAGGTCGAAGCTGCTCTGCTACAACTCATCCAAACATTTCGGCAGGAGCATGGCTATTCTCCCACTCACCGCCAGCTCGCCCACGTGATGAGACAACGCCACTGGAGCATTCAAACCACGTTGGAACGGCTGGCTCGGAAAGGGTATGTCACTTGGGATCGAGGGGTGAGCCGGAGTCTGCGGGTACTCCCGCGTGACCAGTCCGGTCAGCCATCGTTCAATGGCAGTGACCTGCCAGCACAACAGAACACGCCTGAACTAGCCACACTCCGGCCATGACCATGTTCAGATGGGAAGGCCGACATTGAATCCTTACGCCATTCCTCCCATGATCGCCAGCCTAATGAGCGGGCTCACTGGCGCATTCATTCTGAAAAAGAAACGGCCTCTTCTTTACACGACCGGCGGGATGTTTTGTTTAAGCATGGCCATATGGCTCGGTGGAGACACCTGTACCTATTTATCTCGCACTGAAGCGATGGCGCTCTTCTGGTCGAGGGTGAAATTTCTTGGGGTCGCTTTCCTTCCAATTTTTAACTTCCATTTCATTCTCAATTTCCTAAGGTTGCAAAAACGGCGGGTGCTTCAGTTGATATACCCCATCGGCGTACTGTTCTTAGCCCTGACTCCAACAAATCTTATTTACGCAGGCGTCTATCACTATTTCTGGGGATACTATCCCAAGGCGGGAAGCTTGTATAGCCTCTACATCCTGTTTTTCTTCATCCTCTGGATTAGCGGAGGCGTTTTGTTATGGCGTGCTGCCAAGGAGGAAAAAGCCGGACATCAATTGATCCGTTACAACCAAATCCGGTTCCTCCTAGGGGCTTTCTCAATAGGGCTGCTAGGGACGGTTGATTTCTTACCGAAGTATCATGTCACTATCTACCCGTTTGCCTATCTCTGCGTCTTTGTGTGGCTCCTGATGGGACCCTACGCCATTCTGAAATACCGACTATTAGACATCACCTTAGCGACAAGGGAGGTCATGATTTATACCCTCTCGGCGATTGTCGTAGCCGGACCACTGATCGCGGTCGCTTGGGTGTTCTTCTCTCCGTTAGTCATCGGGTTAGCGATCCTGACCGCCAGCCTGGCGACCCCCAGACTGCTCCTTCCTTTGCGCCAACTGTTTGAGCCAATCGTTGACCACTCCCTCTTTCGAGGACGGTTTGATTACTTGCACGAACTACCCAGATATGAAGAACACTTGAAGAAAACCCCCAGGACCGCGAACGACCTGGCGGAAGAAATTGTCCTTGGGTTGCGGCAGGTGCTTCAGGCAGAGACGTGCGGACTTTTCCTATGGGATGAGATGGACAAGACCTTCCACCTCAAAGCCCAAGCTGGGTTGAGTGATCCCACAGCAACGATTTGGATACACTTGCGAAGAGAGCAACCGCTGATTCAACGACTCGTTCAGGCCAAGGATATCCTCTTGAAAGAGGAACTCTCACTGCAGGGAACCTACCCTGAATACGCAGCATTGGCAGAAGACTTTGAGCTCACACAAGCGGTGGTGGCGATCCCGATGTTTATGTTTGGGGAACTCCTTGGGGTCATCACATTAGGACCCAAGGCGAACGGGACGATGTATCATCAGGGAGACCTCACTTGGTTACGACATGTTGGACATTGGGAGGAAGAACTCTTTCGCATCATCGTCACAGTCCAGCGGACGACGCTCTTTGCTCCTCGGATCGCTCATGAGATGCAAGGGATCTTTAAATGGGTTCCCTGGACCCTGAGAGAACTCTTCCAGACGGTTACCTCACGACTCACACAGAAAGAACAGAAGGCGTTCCTCGCCGTGCTGGACGAATTGGATCGGCATGGGGAATTGGTAAGGAACTTCTTTGAATTTACGAAGATGGTGCAACAGGGTCATGAGAAGCGAGAGCAAGCAACCGCCATCAATGTACGTCAGCCGCTCGAGCAAGCCTGCCGCCGTCTGCGGACGCTCATTGAAAGGAAGGGGCTCAGCTTCAGGGTTCAAGTGCCTCACAAACTTCCACCGATGTTAGGGGAAGAGGCAAGTTTCCGAGACCATGTCTTTACGAATTTGTTGACCAACGCCTATAAGTACACCTCGCAGGGGCACATTGAGGTCACCGTAGAAGTAAAGGAAGGATGGGTCGTCATCTCGGTGAGTGATACGGGGTGTGGAATCCCCGCCAGTGAACTCGAACGGATATGGGAACCGTTTCACCGCGTCGCTCCGAACGACCGCGTGGAAGGGAGTGGACTTGGTTTAGCAATCGTCAAGGAGACGGTCGAGCTCTATGGTGGCAAGGTGGCTGTGGAAAGCACAGAGGGGAAAGGCTCGGTATTCACGGTGAGGTTCCCGGTCATCTCTGGTGATGAAGGAATTTCGCTCGGAACCAATGTGCCGGTGTCCGAAGAACGACTGAAACCCTCGATCAGTCGTTCCCCGAGGACGCATCTCAGCAGAACTCCGAAGGAAACTCAGGCAGCACGAGTCTTGGTGGTGGATGACAACCCCAAAGACCTCAACGGGATTGCCACGCTTCTCAAAGGCCGTGGATACGAAGTCCTCACCGCTTCGGATGGGGATGAGGCCCTGGAGATCCTGAACCGCGAACCCATTGACCTGATGACGCTTGATCTTGCAATGCCTAAGGTCAAGGGGGACCAAGTTCTGAAAACGATGAAAGCCGATCTGCGACTCAAGGACATCCCGGTCGTCATCATCACAGGCGTTACGGATTGGGACAAAGGACCGCACAGCCTGCGACTCAGGGCACAGCAGGCGGCAAAGTTTACCGTTCCCACTTTGTCAAAACCCTCATTGGCGCGACTTTCGTCAGGACGCCACCCAAAGGAACTCGCTGACGAGGTGGACCGAGTCCTCAGGAAAGGTATGGAACCGCGAGGTATGTAGTAAATCTCGATATGCCAAAGATGAATGACCCATCGCTAGTGAGAAAAGACGACACACCGGCTCCCCCAAATAACGGAAGACGTGCAGAGGAACGGATTCAAGTACGTCTCCCGGTCAGGGTTACGTTTTTAGATCCTGGAACAGGGTGCCGCAAAACATTGGAAGGACAAGTGGTGGACCTTAGCCGTTTTGGGCTCGCTTTTACCACGACAAAGACCTTGTCCGATGTGATCGTCGCCGACATTGAAGTCCAACTTCCCACCACCTTTGGTCCGTTGGTGACCAAGGGCTGGTTCCTTTGGGAGGATCGAAAACAGCGACTCTATGGGGTGACCTTTCTGGAACCGAACTCTTCCATTAGCACTTCCATCGACCAGTACGTACGGCGGACCATCACGAACAGTGGTTCGCTGCGTAGTCGGCGGAGGTCCGAACGCCGGCAACAGCGTTCTATCTTCCCTCTTCCCCCTCCCGTAGAGAACCGTCGGCGGTTGGATCGCCGACGGACTGAGCAGACGGTTCACCTTCCGATTCATCTCCTTTGGCAGTGCCAGCAACAGGATCAGTGGGCATATGGCGGAAACTTTGCCACACTGTCCCCGGAAGTCCAGCGGGCCATCGTCCAGTATCTCGCACGAGCGCTGGAAAGTCGGCAGAGGGTTCGGGACCGTCGCATGACGAGTCCCATTGTGAGCGAGTTAATCACCTATTTGAACCGTCGCGGGAGGAAGATCGTCGGCTACCACGATCATCGGGCGATGGCTGGCTACCAGAGCGATCCCCTGGTCATCATCCCTGCCGCGTATGGAGAGACCAAGAAGGAGACCATTCACATTGCGTACTACCTGGTCACGAACGGCTTCCAGGTGATCCGGTATGACAATACCGACCACACCGGGGAAAGCGATGGAGACGCCCTGAATACTCAACTTTCTACCATCAAAGAGGACATTTTCAGTACCCTGGATTACGCTGAACGGGTCCTTGGCCTTCATTATGCTGGAGTGGTTGGCACGAGTTTATCCGGCCGTATACCTTGCATGCCGTGTATGGCGAGGACCTGGTGGGGACGTATCGGAGAGGGAAGTCCTGGGGTGTTACTAACGTCGGTGGCGTTAACGCGAACGTGGATGCATTTAGTCAAGACACCATTGACCATGGGTACGATAATTTACAGACGACCTTGCGTGATGTTCAACGGCTTACGATTCCATTGGTACTACTCGCGGCAGAACGTGACCCCTGGGTTCGTTTCCAAGATGTGCAACAGGTGCTGGCGACTGAATCCAGCGCTCACAAGGAACTGCATCTTGTGCCGGCGATGCACCAACTGAAAGAGAATCCTCAAGCCGCCCGTGCCGCTTTTCGGTTGATAGCTGCCCGCACCCGCAAGTATCTCTTAGATGTAGAAAGTTCCCCGCTGGAGGTGAAGGAGCCTTCCCTGCGGGAGCTGGCCATACAGAATCGCATTGAGCGTCAGCGGATGCGAGCCCTCACAAACTTTGAAAAGCGGGAGGAACGGAGATTCTGGACTGAATATCTCGACCAATTCCATTTCATCAACCAAATACCCGATTACCAGCAACTGCTCGCGTTCCTCCATGACTGTCTTCGTGGAGTTCATCCGGACGAAGTCATCCTTGACGCGGGGTGTGGGAATGGGACGTTGGGCCTGTGGCTCATGACCCGCTTCGCTTGGCAGATGAAGAAACTTGAACCCTCAACGGTATCTTCTCTCCCCATCCAGTGTGTCTGTGTAGATTATGTTGAGTCGGCCTTGCAGGCAGCCGAGCAAAGCCACGTCCAACTCCGCCATCAGCTCTTTGGCGATGACAACACAGTGCCAATCCAATTTCAGTACCGCATGGCAGACCTCGACCAGCCGTTGCCATTTGCCGATGCTTCCTTTGACAAGGTGTGTTGTAATCTCGTGATCTCGTATGTCCGGCAACCAGTGGTGACGCTCCGTGAGCTCTTGCGGGCGACACGACCTGGGGGTCTGGTTGTCCTCACGAGTCTCAAACCCTATGCTGACACGTCCCAGATCTACCGAAATTATCTCCAGGTGGCCCCAGGAGAAACGCAGATTGAACAGGCACGGAAACTGTTGACCAATGCTGGACACGTTCAATTAAAGGAGGCCGAGGGCCATTTTCACTTTTTCTCTCAAGAGGAACTGTTGGGGTTAGCTGAACAGGCTGGCCTGGCTGCGCCGCAAGTCCTGCGGTGTTTCGCGGATCAAGCCAATGCCCTCGTGGGAAGAAAGACATGATGTGGTATTTCTCATTAAGTGGACTCCTTTCTGCCGTGGCGAGCACGGTCTTTGGCCTCCTTGTCTTTATCAAAAATCCTCATGATTCAAAAAATCGAACCTATGCTTTCTTTTGTTTGGCTATGGCGGTGTGGAGTTATAACTATTTCCTGTGGCAGATCAGCGGATCTGAACGATGGGCCCTCTTCTTTTGCCGTGGACTGATGATGGGGGCCATTGTTATCCCGGTAGCCCATTTTCACCATTTTTTAACACTGCTTGGCCGCCGCTCTCCGCGTTTGCTGACTGTCGGCTACCTCTTGTGTGGGGTGTACCTCCTCTCGAATTTCACACCGCTTTTTGTCGCAGGGGTTGAACCCCGTCATCTTTTTCGCTATTGGCCGATACCAGGTCTATTGTTCCACCCTTACCTCGCAGGGTTCATATTTTACGCGGGATGTAGTCTTTGGATTATCCTCAGAGCTCGAAGCGAAACCACCAGCCATCGGCGCAATCAGTTAGCGTACCTGTTGATTGCGACACTCCTTGGATACGCAGGGGGGGCAACCAACTTTCCGCTGTGGTACAACATCCCACTGACCCCATGGGGAAATATGTTGAGTGCTGCCTATGTCATCACTTTCTTTTACATCTTGGTCCGCTACCGTCTCTTGGACATCGAGTTAGTCGCTCGGGATAGCTTGATCCACGGGATGGTCGGATTGGTATGGGCTATACCCTTTGTTCTTGTTGTCACTTTGAGTAGGCCATCCCTACCAATCCTTATTGGATTGTTTCTGATTGCTATTCTCGGAGCATCCTTCGTGTTTCGCGTTGGAACCCCGTGGGTTGAGAAAATTGTGGACCGCGTGATCTTCCAGGGACGGTATGATTACTTAAAGGATTTGAAGGCTCTGGGAGGGTCGCTGTATCACATTTACAGTTTGAACCAGTTGCTGGAGACGTTGGTACAGGGGCTCGTCCAGACCATGCGGACGAAGAGTTGTTGTGTCTTGATGTGGGATGCGGCGGGGGAGGAGTTTCGGTTGGAGGCCCAGAAGGGGCTCGCCCTTCCCGCAAATGGCAGCCCCGGGGAACCCATCCGGTTAACCAAGCAGAACCCCTTGATTCGCGCGATTGAGCAGCACCAAGGGCCGCTCCTCAAGGAGGAGTTGGCTCGGCAACGGACGGCGTCGCAGTACTACGTTATTGCGCGGGAGATGGAGTTGTTGCAGGCGGAGCTGGTCCTACCGCTCTATTCCGAAGGCCAAATGCGGGGGGTCCTGACCTTGGGTCCGAAGCGTTCTGGGGCGATGTACAACCAGAAGGATTTCCAGTTGTTAGAGAAATTGGCGGATGACGCTGAACGAATCTTGAGCTATATGACGGTGATCTACGAACAGGCGTTGACGACCGCCAAGATCGCCCATGATGCCCGGCAGCCGTTCCAGCCGATCAAGTCGTGGCTCTGTCGGATACGGTCCGGGAAGATGCCGCCGGAGGAGATCCCCATGACCGTGAGGAGGGTCGAAACCTATGTGGAGTTTGTCCATGAGTTTTTCACGGACCTGATGGAGCTGAACACCCTGATCGTCCAGCGCGTTCGGGGAGAGGTGAAGTTTGCGCCGGTGGATCTGAGCGCGGTCCTGCGGCAGGTGACGGAGGGGTTGCGGTCACGGGCGGTCCCTGGGGTGGAGTTGACACTGGACCTGCCAAAGGAGCTGCCAACGGTATTTGGTCAGGAGCGGGGGATTGAGCGGGTGTTCAACAACCTAGTGGTCAACGCGCTCAAGTTCACCAAGCAGGGGTCGGTGCAGGTGCGGGTGCAGGCGAAACGGGACTGGGTGGAGGTGCGGGTGCAGGATACGGGGCCAGGGATTTCGGAGGCGGAGTTACCGCGGTTATTTGAGCCGTTTGCGCAGACGCGGGAGCCTGAGCGAAACGTAGTGGAGGGGATGGGGCTGGGGTTGACGATTGTGAAAGAGGTGGTGGCGCTGCATGAGGGGCAGTTGCGGGTGGAAAGCCGCCTGGGGGAGGGGACGATATTCATTGTGGGGTTGCCGACGGTGGACTCGGGATTCGCCGCCACTCACCAGCGCGGGCAGCGTGAGGGACATCTGAGACCCTCACCCCCACCCTCTCCCTAGCAGGGAGAGGGAAGAGACGGTTAGGGGGGAAAGGGGAAAAAAGAGGAGGAGGCGGGTATGGGATATCGGGTGTTGATTGCAGATGACCAGTGGGATACCGTAGAGGGGCTGGCGGATATTCTCAAAGATAATGGGCATACGGTGTTTCCTGCCCATGATGGGGATGAGGCGCTGGACGTGCTCCGCCGGGAGAAGGTGGATATCCTCCTCTTGGACCTGCGGATGCCGAAGAAGCAAGGCCATGAGGTGCTTCGGGCCATGCGGAATGAGCTGCACATCAAGCTTCCCGTGATTGTCATCACGTCGGTGCTCGATTGGGAAAAGGAGAAACAGAGCCTGCGGCAACTGGCGATGTCCGAGGGCGCCTACTACCAGTTCTTGAAACCAGTGAACCCGGAGGAGCTCTTGAATTTCATGGGGTCACTGTTGGACCCGAATCATCCCCAGTACGTGCATGTGGTGGTGGATCGTCCGAAGGGGCTTTGGGGGGTGCGGGGGACGGCCATCGAGCCTTTATAAGGGAGAGGAAATAAGAGCGGAGGCTGGATTCCCGCTTATGCGGGAATGACGGGCTTGCAAGGACCTGCGATGAGCTTGGTACAAATGGCGTTGTCCGTCGTCGCCTCGCTGTTGAGCTCCGGGCTCACGGGCTGGGTGGCGTGGCGCACGAAGAAGAGCCGCGCTGATCGGATCTTTCTGCCATTCGGGATCCTGCTGACGCTGGTCGCGGCGAGTAGCTGGGCGTGGCCGAAGGGGGTCGGCTGGTCGCTCGCGGCGATGGCGGTATCCCTCGCGGTGACGCTCGTGACCCTCCGGCTCTTGCCGGTCCTGGTCCGGCATCGAGATCTCACGTTGATCGTCCGGAAGGTGGTCGGTTGGTTCGTGGGCCGTTGGTTGTTCCGGACCCAGTACGACCGCGAGGAGGCACTACGCCGCTTCAGCCAGGAGATCGTGACGATCCTCGATCAGGCGGCGCTCCTCAAGGCGATTCTCCAGGTCCCGCTGGAGGTACTCGCGGTGAAGCGGACCGTCCTCTTCCTACGCGGGCCCGATGGCGCGTATGAATCGAAGGCTTGGATGGGGGCTCCACCAGGCCTCCAGCGCCTGCCGGCGGATCATCCGTTAGTCCGCAGCCTCGCCCACGTAGGTCGTGGCATCGAACGGGGACGGAGGGGTGCCCCGGGACTCAAGGAAGAGCTAGACCAAACCTTCACTGCGTTAAACGCGGAAGTCTGCTTTCCGCTCATAGCTAAGGAGGTTCTCTGGGGTATCCTGGTGTTGGGCCCGAAAGCCTCAGCCTCAGGGTATAGCCATGAGGATCTGACCCTTCTCCAGTTCGTAGCGAACAACGCGGCGGTCGCGCTCGAGAACGCGGCGCTGTTCGAGCAGTCCAGGCTCGAGAAAGAGAAATGGGAAACGATCGCCCAGCACATGAGCGATGGGATCCTGTTAACAGACGAGGCATTCCATGTGGTGGCGGTCAACCAACGAGCCGTCCAACTGCTCGATTTGCCGTCACCGGTTCCAACGAC
>JACPXA010000115.1 GCA_016196785.1 Elusimicrobiota bacterium | reverse complement strand
GTACAAATCCCTGGCCCGCTCATACGGACGAAACAAGACAGCTAAGGCTTTCCCGGCGAACAGGGTGGGGACATCATATTTGACAATGGGAAAGAGTTCACCCAGGCGCGACACGAAATAGGTTTCCCGGCCTCCCTGCCAGGGGGGTCTGAGATCAATCTCGATTCGAATAGAGAGCTTCTGGTTGGAAGGCAAAGAAAAGTCCAATCGGCCAGGCAGATCTCCTACGCGCACCCAGGCTTTTTGCACCACCTTGTCTTCGGCGTACGTCCCGCTCACCTCAAACCCGCGTCGAGCCAGGTCTTGGAGAACCATCGAATGCAGTTTGCGAAACGAATAGCCAGTACCTTGTCCGATGCGCGAAAAATCTAAATCCTCCGAATAGCGCTTCAGGTGGTGGCAGATCCGTAAACACGTCCCGCCTTGAAAGACCAGCGCAGGGCCCATCGGTGATTGGAAGATCGCCCGGAGGATGATCAGTTGGAGGTACTCGCGACAGGTGTTCCATCGCTCCGTCTCTGAGAGACGAGGGGACTGTTTAAGCAGATCGCTGAGTCTTTGCATACCGTTTGAACCCCTCCCACAACCGCTGGACCCGACCAGCCGGATATCTCCCCGCCATTCGATCCCCTATTCTCCACCGGAGATGTTCAAGATTCTGGAACCGGGCTTCTTGCCAAAACGTCGGGGTATCGTGAACAACCGCCCCACGGAAGTAGAAGTAATCTAACAGTGCTTTTTCCGGCTCAGCCAACAGGGTCGCTGAATCATAGCCAAAAAAGAGTGGATGCTGAATATGGTGGAAATGGAACCGCCCCCAGCGAGTATGAAACGAATGAGTCGGTCTGGGTGACACAAGCGTCGTCTCAAAAGGGACATCGGGGAGCAGGCCATGACGATTCAGGGCAGATTCTAAACTCACATAGGCTGGCGGATAAAGTACCGCGATCATTTCCGGCAATGAACAGCGCCGATCGGGAAACGCATACACCCCACGGCGAATATTGCGCAGATCCCCGCGCTTGACCCAACGATGGAGATTGAGGCGGAGCCCACGCAAGGGCTCCGTATAGGCAACCACGCGCGCTTCGGAGAACGTAAACGCTGGTTTGGGCATTCGCCGTTCAAACTCACGAAACCTCATAATTCTATTAATTATCATAGATGATAATTTTCATAATTTCAAGGGGGTTCTTTCATTGCTTTTTGTGTTTCCCAGACAGGGAGACAATTAGTACATTGACGGAGTGGGCCAACCATGATTGACACGCACTTACACTTGACTGATCCCAAATTTGATCCGGACCGGGAGGCGGTGATTGCGCGAGCACACGCGGCGGGGGTCCGGTTGCTGGTGGATATCAGTGATGAGTCACCACAGTGGGAAGCCTCGATCGCACTCGCTGAGCGCTACCCCCAGATTGTATGCAGCCTAGGACAACACCCTCACTTCGCTAACCACGTGAACCCCGCTCTCTGGGATCGGCTGAGAGCACTGGCCCGGCGCCCACGAGTCGTCGCCATTGGGGAGATCGGCCTGGATTATTACCGCTCCACCACAACGAAGGAGGCTCAAATCGCGTGTTTCCGTCAAGGGTTAGCGGTCGCGCGAGACCTTCAGAAGCCTGTTGTGCTCCACTGCCGTGAGGCGTTCCCTGACCTCTTAGAAATCTTGCACGCCGAATGGCCAAAAACAGGATCACCAGGGGGAGTCGTCCACTGTTTCTCGGGAGACGCCTCTGTCGCGGAGCAGTGTTTAGCGTTGGGGTTCTTCTTGGGGGTTGATGGTCCGATTACTTATCCGAATGCCCACCGATTGCGGGAAATCATCAAGCAGGTCCCCTTGGAGCGTCTCGTCTTGGAAACAGACGCCCCCTACCTGCCTCCCCAACGGTATCGCGGCCAACGCAACGAACCCGCGTATCTCTCCCTCATCGCTGAAGCAGTGGCAACGCTCAAGGGTGTGCCCGTTGAAAAGATCCTGTCCGTGACCACCGAGAACGCTAGAGGTCTCTACCAGCTCTCACGCGAAATGCACAGAACGGAGTAGAAGCGGTGCTTTCAGAGATGGTATAATCAACGCAAATGCCGGTCGCCGAGAAGACTCAACAAACGATCACCTATACCTATCAAGATGGGCTCTATATCAACTTGACGAGCCGGTGCTCGGTCGTGTGCAAGTACTGCATCAAGTATAAGTGGCGGTGGCAGTACCGAGGGTATCAGCTACGACTAGCCGCGGAACCGAGTACTGCGGAGGTCCTAGACGCCGTTGACGCCATGTGGAATCCTGCCAAGTACCGTGAAGTCATCTTCTGCGGGTATGGTGAGTCGTTCATGCGACTGGACACCCTGAAAGAGGTAGCCGCGGCGCTCCACGAGCGGGGATGCCGCGTGCGCGTGAACACCACCGGCCAAGGCAATTTGATCCACGGCCGTAACGTGGTTCCTGAACTGCAGGGGTTGCTGGACTGTGTCTCGGTCAGCCTTAACGCCGACTCGGCCGAGGCGTATGCCAAGCATCACATCCCTCACTATGGGGAGGGGACCTTCCCGGCCATGGTGGAGTTTGTCAGGGAGTGCGTGAAGTACATCCCGGAGGTGTTCGTGACCTGCGTGGATCTCCCGGGGGTGAACGTGGAGGGCTGTCGCCGTCTCGCCGAGTCGCTCGGTGCGACCTTCCGGTTCCGCCCTTACCTCGACGCCTACGAAGCCCAATAAGTCCCCTCTCAACTAGCCGTTAGACCACACCATGATTCAATTCTTTCCCTTGGGGATCGTCGCGGATGATCTCACCGGGTGTGGAGATGTCGGCTACTTTTGTGCCCGCGCAGGCCTTTCCACCATCGTCCAGACATCACCCTCTCAAGTTGGTAGGAGCGAGCGGTCACGGACCAGCGTCCTCATTGTAAACACGGAGAGCCGGCATGACCGGCCGGAGGTCGCGTCCCGGAAGGTGCGAACGTCGGTCCGCGCACTCCGGCAGTGGGGATCTCGGTGGATCTACAAAAAGATTGATTCAACCCTCAGAGGCAATATTGGCGCGGAGCTAGCGGCGGTGGTAGACGAACTGAAGTTAACCGCGTTACCGCTAGTCGCCGCGTTTCCGCGCATGGGACGAACGACACAGCAGGGATTCCAATATCTCTATCGAAAACGCCTCGACCACACAGTTTTCCTAGGATCTTGGTGTACGACTGTGTCTCCCAAGCGGAGCTGCGAAACCTCGCGGAGTACCTCTCAGCGAATCATCCGCTTGCTGTGGCGGGAGCGGCGGGGTTGCTGGAGGAACTGCTTCCATTGTTGGTGAAAAAGTCCCCCCATGTCGGTGTAGCCACTCGGGTGTCAAGCACTCTCAGAGCGAGATACCTTCCAGCGCTTCTGGTTGTGAACGGTTCGCGGCATCCCACGACAAAAGCCCAACTTCAACACCTCGGCAAACTCCGCCATCCGGGGGTTCATGTGGTCAGCGCACCGTCCCGCCGTCTCTCACCTTCAGCCGTTCTGTCCACGCTGGTCCAGCAGGCGCTGACCGCCATTCATCGCCTCCAGCCTCAGGCAGTAATTCTGATCGGGGGGGACACCGCTTCACACCTGTGTCGAGCCTTGGGGATCCACCAT
>JACPXA010000108.1 GCA_016196785.1 Elusimicrobiota bacterium | reverse complement strand
GCTCCTTATTCCGATTAACCACCACCAACCGGCGCATCCCGGCTTGGGCCAGCGCCGCGGCGACGGCGCGGGCCGCCCCGCCAGCTCCAAGCAGCACGACCTTCTTGCCCCTCGGGTTGAACCGCCCCTCCCTCGTCAAGCTCTCCAAGAACCCCACTGCATCGGTGTTGTACCCGTACCGCTTCCCATTGTGGAAGTGAATCGTGTTCACCGCGCCGATCTGTTTCGCCAGCGGGTCTAACACATCCACAAACTCAAGCACCGCCTCCTTGTGGGGCAAGGTGACGTTGACCCCCACAACGTTGACCGCTTGCAGGCCGATGACGGCTTTGGCCAAGTCAGCCGGCTTCACCAAGAAGGGCACATACACCCATGGGAGCTCGAGAAACTGGTATGCGGCGTTATGCATGGCGGGCGACAACGTGTGGGTCACAGGGTTCCCGATGATCCCGGTCAGTTGTGTGGATCCGTGAATCTCCATGGTCGCTCAAGTCCCTCCGATGGTCAGGTCCTGGACCCGGACGGTGGGCGCGCCGGTGGACCCAAAGAACCGAAGGTCCTGACCCACCGCGTCGATCCGTCCTAGGAATTCTTTGAGATCCCCGGCCAAAGTCACCCCGCGTCCCGCATGGGTCAACTGGCCGTCCTCGATCCGTCGGCCCACCAAGCCCACGGAGAACTCGCCCGAGATGGTGTCCACGGTATGCGAGCCCATCACCTCCATGACATACACCCCGGCGGGGGTCGAGGCGATGAGCGCCTCTGGGGAGAGCGCCCCCGGGAGGAGAAACAGATTCGAGGTGTCCGGTTCCGGCGCGCCATGAAACGACGGCCGGCTGGCATTGCCAGTCGAGTTCACCCCATCCCGGGCGGCGGTGGCGATATCGTACAGCCAACGATCCAGACGTCCTTGTTCAATCAGGACCAAGCGCTGGGTAGGAACCCCCTCATCGTCAAACGCGGAGGTCGCCAGCCCCTTCGGCAGTCGCCCGTCGTCCACCAGCGTGACCAACCGAGAGCCTACCGGCTGGCCAAGACGCTGGGCCAAGAAGGATTGGCCTTTCTGCACCTGATCCGCGCATAACGCCGGCGCCAGTAGATTCAGGAACTCCGCAGTCACCGCAGGGTCAAACACCACCGCAGAGCGGCCGGAAGGAATAGGCCGTCCTCCTAAGAGCACCGCTGTCCGCTGCGCGGCATCACGGATCGTCCATCCCCAATCGAGGTCTTGATAGAATCGGGACGCAAAAAATGACCCGCCCACCTGGGTTTCCCCCTGATCCTCCGCCACGCATGCCAAGCTGAAACTCGCCTGGGTCGCTCGAGTGCCTTCGTTCAACCCAGCGCTATTGACAATGGCAACCTCCCCCACGGATTCTCGGTACGAGGCGCGAAAGACCTTCTTCAGCCGAGGATCGAGCGCCAGCAGCTTCGGCTCGACCTCAGCCAGCGGGGCGACACGCTGTTCCCAGCCATCTTGCGCTTGCCCCAATGCTGGGTCATACACCCCCAGGGACTCAGTCCCCTGGCCATTCGGGCCTTCTTGAGCCCTCCCCTCACGTCTAGCTAACTGAAACGGAGGTCTGGGGGCCGCGCAACGAAGCGCCGCCAGAGCTCGCGGCCAGATCGTTTCCACCGCAGCGAGGCTCACCTCGTTGGTATAGGCAAACCCCACGCGCCCGCCGGCAATGACCCGTAACCCAACCCCTTCGCTTTCAGCAATCCGATCCCCTTCCGGCTGGCCTTCACTCCAGTCTCGAGTGCGCCCTCGGCCACGGACCAGAAACAACTCCACCTGAAGGTCCGGGTCCCATCCCTGCTGGCGCAAGACCCGGAGGGCATCCTGACCGAGATCGAGAAGAGAAATCGTCTACTCCTTCCCTGGAGGGGGTGGAGGGTTCCTGGGCGTAGGTGAAGGGTGACTGGGCGTGGGCCCTTCGACTGGGCTCAGGGCAGGCGGAGGGCTAAAGGAAACGGGGGAGTGGTCATGCCAATGCGTCTCGGACAATAACCCTAGAAACAGACTGAGAAATCCTAGCAAGACTAACAAAATCCCCATCTTTTGACGTTGTAACAGGATGACCGCATCGTTCAGCAGTTTGTTGCGGAGAAACGCCGTCAGCTTGAAGATCATCTCCGGATGGTACAGGAGGCCCAGGCCCACCAGCACGCAACTTACCCCTAACAGGATCTCAACCCACATGATCCAGACTGTCATAAACTGCTCGTATTTACCATTCAATCAAAAAATCGAGCCAAAAGTCAATTTCGCGTTCCTCGTCCCCCTCATTTGGTGTATAATCAACGGCGTGGAGCTTAGAGAACGACGACAGCGGGTGTTGCAACACTTCCGGGGTCACGCGGTGGGGTTCACGATTGACCAAGTGATCCTCCCGAATGGGAAGACCGCTCAGCGGGAGTACTTGGTCCATCCGGGGGCGGTCGGGGTCCTCCCTTTTTTGGATCCCCGGCGGATCCTGCTAGTGCGGCAATACCGCTACCCCGTACACCAAATCACCTATGAAATCCCCGCGGGCAAACTGACCGCGGGGGAATCCCCGCGGCGCTGTGCGCGGCGAGAATTAGAGGAAGAAACCGGCTACCGGGCAAGGACCATCCGCCCCCTCATCACTTACTGGCCCACACCGGCTTTCTCCAACGAGGTGCTGTACCTCTTCTGGGCAACCGGCCTCTACCAAACGGCCCGCCGTCTTGACGATGATGAATTCGTCGAATCGGCGATCGTCACGCTCCGACAAGCCTTCCAGTGGATCAAAACCGGGAGAATCCGCGACTCCAAATCCCTCCTCGCCCTCCTCACCTGGCATCACTTCATCCACCGTCATTAGGAGCCTGTCCGAGTATTCCGTTTCGGCTGCACCGGCAGGCTGTTGGCCTGCGCCGGCGTCAGGCTCGCTCGGCATACGTTCCCTCGTCAAGTATGCCCTCGCTCGCCTTCCTTGGCTAGGCACAACAGCCGCCGGTTCGCCAGGAAAGCCATACTCAGACAGGCTCCTAGATCCGAGGGAGGAAGGCGGCAAGGAACCGGCCGATGGTGTTGGCCCCTTCTCGGCTAGCGCGAGCTAACCGCCAGGCCACAGGGATGGCACTAGGTGTAGTGAGCAGCCGCTTCACGAAGAACCTCATTGAGAAATCCGGTGTTTCCCTCGCCTCAGGCTCGGCACCTCGGCGCTTCTCTAACTCACTCCAATCACCAAGCAACGGTGTCAGGTCATCGTCTACGGCATCCGCCACCACCCGTACCCCCAGAAAGGGTATCCCACGAGCCTGACAGAGCGCTTTGACCGGCGCTTGCTCCATGTCTGCCACGAACGCTCCAGAGGACTGGCCCACGGCGCGTTTTGAAAGCGGTGATGTGAGTGGACGAGGGACAGTAGCGATCCGTCCCAACCGCCCGGCGAGCCCAGCCGCTATCGCGGCGGCCATGGCTCGCTCTCCAAGCCATCGTTCATCAGTGTCTACGAGCATCTCCATTCGCCGCATCTCCGGAGTCAATGCCCCGCCCACCCCAGCCACAATCACCAGGTGGGGGGTGCAGACTTTCCACAACCTGTCCGCCGCCTGCTCGGCCGCCATGGGCCCCATTCCACTGCACACGATCAGAAGGTCTTTGCTCCCTACCGGACCTTTCCAAACCTGCGGCAGATCCGGCAGTGGCGGAAGTGGGATCAGCCGACGGATCCCCCGAACTTCCTGGGGTAACGCGACCACAACACCCACCACTGCAATTTCATTCATGGAGGTATCGGAGGAAGACGGAGGGGGTGGCCTCCGCTACGTTTGGATGTAGCGGTGGGCGGAGAACCACTCAATGGCTTTCTGGAGGGCTTGGCGAATTGGGGTCTGGGGGAGGCCTAGTTCACGGACGGCTT
>JACPXA010000101.1 GCA_016196785.1 Elusimicrobiota bacterium | reverse complement strand
ATGCCGAGCGAGCCTGACGCCGCCGCAGGCCGCCCTCCCGAGGCTGCAGCCCGAGGAGGGTTTCGGGATGAGTTCTAGGCGGTGGGAGCTCGCCTTCGCCAAAGACTCAGTACCAGCAGGGTGGCGCCAACCGTGATGGCGCTGTCCGCCACATTGAACACTGGCCATACCTTCAAATCCACAAAATCAACCACTCGACCGTGCCAGAACCGATCAATGAGATTGCCACAGGCACCTCCCAGCACACAGGCGATCCCCCACCGCGCCCATCCGCCCCCTTCAACCTTGAGCCGCCGAGCCCCCACGGCGAGCACCGCGACAATCACAAGGGATACGGCGATGAACAACCGGTTAGCCCCCGTCAAGGTTCCGAAGGCGGCGCCGGTGTTTTGCACATGGGTGAACGAGAGCCAGCGAAAGATCGGCCAGCTTCCCCCTAACGGAAGTTGGCGGAGGACCAAGAATTTGGTGAGTTGATCCACGCCTGTGATGGCCGCCGCCAGCAGGCCTCCCCACTTATCCATCCGACCTTTTCTCTTGGACAACCAAATGTTGCATTCGACACCGTCCACAAAGGTTTGATCCACCGGGTTGCGTTTCGACATCCTGTGTATAACGCCAGCAGAGTTGGCATTTCTCGCCGGGCGCCCGCGCCGCGTGAACAGTGACGAACGAATCGGTGACTTGCGCACCCAGGTTCAGCGTGGTGGGTGGGGAGGTGATGGTGAGCATCGGCCAGTCATGCTCATACCGTTTGAGGAATTCCATGTGCTTTTTATCAGGGGCAACCAACATGAGATTAGCTTCAAGTGAGGCCTTGATTTTTCCCAAACGACGTTGGACTTCCAGCTCTTGGTTCACGACATCTCGAATGCGCAGGATGAGGTCCCAGTCGGCTTCCTCTTCCGGGGCCAGCCATTGCCGCTGGTCAGGTTTCGGGAAAGACTCTAAGAAGACGCTTTCCTTTAAACGCCGCGCTGACCTGGCAGGCCCTCGGCGGAACTCCGCCCACGCCTCTTCCGCGGTAAACGACAGCACCGGCGTCAGCATTCGGAGCAGACTGAAGAGGATTTCGTAGAGCACCGACTGCGCGGCCCGACGTTCGGGATGATCGGCCCGATGGGTGTAGAGCCGATCCTTCAACACGTCAAAGTAGACGCTGCTCAGATCGGTGATGCACCAACCGCTCAAGACTGCTACCGCCCGATGAAATTCATACGCTTCAAACGCGTCGTTCACCTGCTGGACCACCTGCTGGAGGCGGTGGAGCGCCCACCGGTCTACCGAGCACAAGGCGCTGTGCGCCAAGACATCGTGTTGGGCAAACTGAAAGTCGTACAGGTTGGCGAGCAGGTACCGGAGGGTGTTGCGGAGCTTGCGGTAGGTCTCGACCAGCCCTTTGAGGATGTCCTCGGACATCCGCACATCTTCCCGATAGTCGCTGGAGGCCACCCACAACCGCAAGATATCCGCGCCATAGCGCTCGATAACCTCCTGGGGGGCGATGACGTTCCCCAAGGACTTCGACATCTTTCGTCCTTCGCCATCCACCACGAAACCGTGGGTGAGGACAGCCTTATAGGGGGCCTTCCCTTCTAAGGCCACGGAAGGGATCAGGGAGGTCTGGAACCACCCGCGGTGTTGGTCGGAGCCTTCCAGGTAGAGGTCCGCCGGGTACGCGAGCTCAGGCCGTTGCTCGAGCACCGCCGCCCAGGAGACTCCGGACTCAAACCACACGTCTAAAATGTCTGGTTCTTTCTGCGTCGGTTCACTCGGGATGGGAGTCCCCCAGAGGCGCTGTCGGGACAAGCACCAGTCGGGACGACTTTCAATCATCCCGGCGATCCGGTTCTGGCCAAACGCCGGCACCCAGCGCACCTGCTTGACTTGGTCAAGCAGCTTCTGGCGCAAGTTGTCGTGGTCAATTTTCAAGAACCACTGGTCGGTCGCCCGAAAAATCACCGGCTGATGACACCGCCAGCAGTGCGGGTAGGAATGCGTGACGCTCCCTTGACCCAGGAGCATCCTCCGTTCCTGGAGTAATTGGATGATGGCATCGTTCGCATCGCGCAAGACGTTCTTCCCAACAAGCGTAGGGACACCCACGTCCTGAGTAAAATTGCCCCGTTCATCCACTGGGCAGGGGAAATCCTCTGTGGTCTCTTGGTGCCACGCTCGGTAGTCTTCCTCCCCGTGGCCAGGCGCAATGTGTACTGCTCCGGTACCTTTGTCTGTGCTAACGAACTCAGCCCCTAGCGGTTGAATGGCTTTATCAGGAAGAAAGGGATGTGCAAACGTTCCTCTGGGTTCGTAATCAACCAAGAACTCTCCGGTGATCGGTGCAAATGCTGATCCTTTCTCTAGTTCCACCTCAGTGAGTTGCTTTCTGACTTCTTCCAACCGATCCTGGAGGATGATGAAGGTTTCCGGATGGCCAGAACCGGATCGCTGTTGCCCCTTGATACGGGCATAGTTCGCCTTAGGGTTAAAGGCTATCGCTACGTTCGCCGGCAGGGTCCACGGTGTGGTGGTCCAGATCACGGCCGAGAGAGGAACTCCCCTCTCCCCAAAGTCTCCATACCCTTCCTTTACGGGGAACCGCACATGGATCGAAGGAGAGACGATCTCTTCGTATTCCACCTCTGCATCAGCCAGCGCGGTTTCGCAGGAGGTGCACCAGTAGACCGGCTTCTTCCAGCGGGCGATATAGCCTTTGTCCTGAAGTTGACGAAAAGTGTTCACGATCGTCTGCTTGTACCCTTCATCCATGGTAAGGTAGGGATGCTCCCAATCCCCGAGCACCCCCATCCGCTTGAACTCTTCCCGCTGGATGTCTACAAACTCCTGGGCAAAGGCCGCTGCTTTCTTTCGGAATTCTTCCCTAGAAATCTTGTGTTTGTCCACCTTGAGCTTCTTCATCAGTTCCAGCTCGATGGGAAGTCCGTGGCAGTCCCAGCCGGGGATATACGGTGTTTCACACCCACTCATCGCTCGGTACTTCACGATGAGGTCTTTAAGGATCTTGTTGAGAGCATGCCCCATGTGCAGATGGCCATTGGCATAGGGCGGACCGTCGTGCAGGACAAAGCGTTGGATGTTTGGCTTCGCTCGATTAGCGCGAATCAGCGCCTCATAGAGGCTCGCGGGTTGTCCCTGATCATGAATCGCCGCCCAATGTTGAAGGATGGCCGGCTCCCGACGAGGCAAATCCGCCTTCATCGGGAAGGCGGTTTGGGGGAGGTTCGGCTGGGGGTGCGCCGGCATTCCTAGGAGCCTGTCCGGGTATGGCTTTCTTGGCGAACCGTTGGATGGTGTGCCGAGCCAAGGTAGGGGGGAGCACAGCGTGCTCCCCCACTGGGATGGTCGTAGAGGGGGGTGCCCGGAACGGCGAGCGAGGGCATACTTGACGAAGGAACGGTATGTCGAGCGAGCCTGACGCAGGCGCAGGCCAACAGCCAACGGTGCAGCCGAAATGGCATATCCGGACAGGCTCCTATACGGAAGCACCGATCAGCGCCGGGGCTTCCTTAAGTGGTTCACTGGGTCGTCCACTCGAGAGAAGCTGGGTGATCGAACCTCCGTAGGGCGGATAGGCGATCCCCCGCTCCGTCACCAGCGCCGCGATGTAAGAGGCAGGGGTGACATCAAAGGCGGGGTGTCTGGCGGGCATGCGCGGGGGAGCAATCGAGACCCCCTGGAGGGAGGTGACTTCCTGGGCGGGGCGCTCCTCAATGGGAATCTCCGCACCCGAGGCAATCTGGGGATCCAGCGTGGAGGTGGGCGCGGCGACATAAAACGGCACCTGATGAACCTTGGCGAGGATGGCGAGGGCGTAGGTTCCGATCTTGTTCGCGACATCGCCGTTTGCTGCCACCCGGTCAGCGCCGACGATGACCGCATCCACGTGTTCCTGCGTCATGATGAACGCCGCCATGTTATCAGTAATCAGTTCACAGGGGATGCGTTCCAGGCGGAGCTCCCAGGCGGTCAGCCGGGCCCCCTGTAGGTATGGGCGCGTTTCACACACCAGGACCTTCGCCACCTTGCCCTGGCGAAACGCCGAGCGGACCACGCCCAGGGCGGTGCCATAGCCGGCGGTGGCCAAGGACCCCGTGTTGCAATAGGTCATGATCACGTTGTTAGGGGACAGGAGAGTCGCGCCGTAGTCTCCGAGGCGCCGGTTGGCCGCTTGATCTTCCGCAAAGAGGCGTTCCGCCTCACGAATCACCGCCCGTTGAAGCACAGACACCGAGACCGGTTCTTTCGCTACCCGAAGGATGCGCTGCACGGCCCAGGCGAGGTTCACTGCCGTTGGGCGGGTCGCTCGGAGGGTCTGCGCTGCCTTCTGGAGATAGGCCAATAGCTCACGGCGACTTGGAAACCGCCGCTCTTGCGCCGCCAGCGCCAAGCCAAACGCCGCGGCGCATCCAATGGCCGGGGCGCCACGCACCGCCATACCCCTGATACATTCTGCCACCTGGCGATGCGTGCGACAGCGAATCATCCGGTAGGTGCCCGGCAAGAGCCGCTGATCCAATACGTCAAGGACTGTGCCCCGAAATGTCAGTGCTAGGGGAGACTTCTGTTGGGGATCCCGCCTCACGGAATGGACTCCATGAGGCTTTTCAGCTCTTCCTCCGATCGGCCGCTAATGTGGATAACCTTCTCACGGGCGCGTTCACCGCGCATGATGTGAATCGTCCGTGGCTTGACCTCGAAGAACTCCGCTAAGAAGGCAATGAGTTGCTCGTTCGCGTGGTCGTCCACAGCCGGCGCGGCGACTTTGACCCGAATGACGCTTCCGATCCGGCCAACGACCTCATCGCTCTTGGCGTTTGGAATAACCCGAACCCTGACGATCATGGTGTTGGCTCCTTGCGTAATGGAACTACAGACGTGAAAGGTCTCGTGAACGGGCGGCGGCTCGCTCGATCGCCTGCATCAGCGTGGCCTTCACCTGGGCGTGCTCCAGCACCTGGAATGCCGCTGCCGTGGTGCCGCCAGGCGATGTGACGCGCTGGCGTAGCCGCTCGGCTGGGGCATGGTCGCTGATCAGGAGCTTCCCGGCCCCGAGAATTGTTTGGCGAACTAGGGCGTCGGCCACCGGGCCGGGCAGTCCACAGCGGCGACCCGCCGCCTGCATGGCCTCAGCGAGGTAAAACACATAGGCCGGACCCGAGCCTGAGACCGCCGTGACCGCGTCAAAGTGGCGTTCCAGAAGCCGGACCACCGATCCGACGTTTCCGAGCAAGGTCTCGGCGACCTGCAAATGGCGGCTGGTTGCCCAGCGTCCGCTGGTCAGCGCTGCCATCCCGGCGCCCACCGTGGCTGGGAGATTAGGCATCACCCGAATGACGGGAACCGGCGCCGCTAAGCTCTGCTCAATGGTGCTCGTCCGTACCCCGGCCGCGATGGAGACAACGATATGATTCGGCGTCAGCCCCGTCCGGATTTCCCGCAGCACGTCGGTGAGCTCGTCGGGTTTGACGCAGAGCACGATGACGTCAGCCCACCGGACCGTGGCCAGATTGTCGGATGAGACAGACACGTGAAACCGCTTGCGCAACCACCGCTGGCGAGCCGGCCGCACCTCGGTTACATGGATATGCCGGCGAGGCACCTGCCCGGAACTCAAGATTCCCCCCAGGAGCGCCGCGGCCATCTGGCCGCCCCCTACGAAGGCTACCTTCATGATAGGGGCCCAAAAATGGCGGTGCCGATCCGGACCATGTTGGCCCCTTCCTCAATCGCCACCTCAAAGTCGTGGCTCATGCCCAGGGACAACCATTGCATAGAACGCGCAAACCGCTCTTCCTGTTTCGCCTTGTCAAAGAGCGCTTTGACGGCGCAAAAGTACGGCCGCGCGGCCTCCGGAACTCGAGCCAAGGGGGCAATGCCCATCAACCCGCAAATCCGTATATGGGGCCACTGCGCGCTGGCCGTAAAGATTTCTCGCACCACCGCCGGCGCCGCCCCCGAGCGGTCAGAAGCGGAGGCGTTGCTCTCGAGCTGCTCCTGGACTCGGTTCTGCCAAATCTGTCGGATACCGGCGGGGCAGGCCGCTTCTACGGCTGCTCCCGAACACCCCTTCGTGATCGCAACTAGGGCAACCTCTTCGGGGTTCCGCTGGACCCGCCGAGCGGCCCCTGCGATTCGCTGCCGAACCTCAAGGAACCGATCGGCTACCCCTGTTTCGATCATCGCAAATTATACTGAATTTTCAGAAAAAAGACAACCCCGCCGACAGAGCGGCGGGGTTGTTATGAACGAGGTGCGAAGCGTGTCTTAACGGCTTAGTACATGTCCCCGGAAGGCATCGGCGGTGTCTTCTCCTTCTTCTCGGGGATATCCGTCACCAGCGTTTCCGTGATGAGCAACAACCCAGAAATGCTCGCTGCGTTCTGCAGCGCGCTCCGGACCACCTTCGCGGGATCCACGATTCCCGCCTTGAAGAGGTCTTCGTACTTGCTCGTCTCAGCGTTGAAGCCGAAGTTGAGGTCGGGGTTTGAGCGGACCTTATCAACCGCGACGGACCCCTCGGTGCCGGCATTCTCGGCCAGCCGTCGGATGGGTTCCTCCAGCGCTCGGCGGACGATGTTAATCCCGGTTTGTTCATCAGGGTCAGCACCCTTGACTCGGTCAAGGACCCCGGCGCCTCGCAGCAACGCAACCCCGCCACCGGCGACGATCCCTTCCTCGACCCCTGCGCGGGTGGCGTGCATCGCATCTTCAACCTTAAACTTCCTCGACTTCATCTCGGTCTCCGTGGCGGCCCCAACCTTGATCACCGCGACCCCCCCGGAGAGTTTCGCCAACCGCTCCTGGAGTTTCTCCTTGTCGTAGTCGGAGGTGGTGTCCTCAATCTGCTTCTTGATCTGGGCGATCCGTTTCTCGATGTCTTTCTTGTTCCCGTTGCCGCCCACAATCGTCGTATTTTCCTTGTCCACCACCACCCGCCGCGCGACCCCGCACATGGTGGGGTCGGCTTTCTCCAGCTTCACCCCCAATTCCTCAGAGATGACCTGCCCCCCGGTGAGGATGGCGATGTCTTGGAGCATCTCCTTGCGGCGATCCCCAAACCCCGGGGCCTTGACCGCAGCGCATTTCAGCCGGCCTTGGAGCTTATTGACCACGAGCGTGGCCAACGCCTCGCCTTCCACCTCTTCAGCAATGAGCAGGAAGGGTTTATTCCCCGCGGCCAGCAGCTTCTCTAAGAAGGGCAGGAGCTCATTCAGCGCGCTGACCTTCTTATCGGTGATGACGACCGGGCAGTCCTCCATCACCGTCTCCATCCGTTCCGGATCGGTGATGAAGTAGGGGGAAATATACCCCCGATCGAACTGCATCCCTTCGACGACCTCCAAGGTGGTCTCCGCGGATTTCCCCTCCTCCACGGTGATGACCCCATCCTTGGTGACCTTCTGCATCGCCTCGGCGATCAGCCGACCGATCTCCTTGTCATTGGCCGAGATGGAGGCAATCTGGGCGATCTCTTCATTCTTGACTTGTTTGGAGACTCGCTTGACGTCCTTCACGACCTCTTCCACCGCACGCTCGATCCCCCGCTTGATATGGAGGGCGTTGGCGCCCGCGGTGATGTTCTTCATGCCCTCGGTGATGATCGCTTGGGCCAACACACAGGCGGTGGTGGTGCCATCGCCGGCGACATCGTTGGTCTTCGAAGCGACCTCACGGACGAGTTGGGCCCCCATGTTCTCAAAAGGGTCTTCGAGCTCAATGTCCTTGGCGATGGTGACCCCATCGTTGGTCACTGTGGGTGACCCGAACTTTTTATCGAGGACCACGTAGCGACCCTTGGGGCCCAGCGTCACCTTCACAGCGTCACAGAGTTTATCAACCTCTGACTTGATTGCCTTTCGCGCCTCATCGGCATACCGTATTTGTTTAGCCATAGCTTCCTCCCTAATCCTCTCCCCTAGTCAATAATCCCCAGGATATCTTCCTGGTGCATAATGAGGTACTCCTGATCATCAATCTTGACCTCAGTCCCGGAGTACTTGCCATACAGGATCCGGTCCCCTGCCTTGACATCCATGGGGAGGAGCTTCCCATCTTCCGTCACTTTCCCCTTCCCGGCCGCGATGATTTCGCCTTCTTGGGGCTTCTCCTTAGCGGTCTCTGGGATGATAATCCCTCCCCTGGCTTCCTCCCGCTTTTCAAGGGCTTTCACCAAGACGCGATCCCCTAAGGGCCGAAGCTTGATGGCAGTGGCTACTGGCATAGACCTACCTCCTTCTTCCTCTGTTTCTGCTGTTTCTGTCAGAAATTAGCAGTCTCTCTTGACGAGTGCTAATTATAACACCCTTGCCCGATTGGTGTCAAGTATTTTTTTAGCACTCGCGGGTAACAAGTGCTAATCACTCGTGTCCGGGGAACACTCCTTCCTACACCTTGTGAAGCCAATCGTAAGAACGAGCGGGGGGCAGAACTAGAAAGTGGTGAATGGTAAAGTCACATTCTATCCAGTTGATTGACGATGCACTGTGAGCAACCGCAGCAACACCCGCATCTGCTGACCCCGTGGCCACCGCTTTTTGCCAGTGCCATGGTGCCCTAAGCTTTTATGCGATGGTAGACGGCCGCTTTGGTGGATCCTTCCTCCTTATCCGGTCTGCATTCCCCGCGCTGCCTCTGTCTGGGAGATCCTCGCGGTCTGATCGGGAGTGATCGGGCTTAACTGGGGAATCGGATCCCATCGGATGAAGCGAAGGGCATCCGGTCTCTTTTTCTTTAGATCGTCATAATGCACCGCGTAAAGATCGGGGCAGATGTCTACCTCATCGATCCCCTTTAAGGCGTCCGTCACCTCCTTCTGGCCATGAAACTCAAAAGGAATTTTATGCTTGCACAAGGCGATCGCCATCCACGCGGCCGAGGCGTACCACCCCAGCGAGTCCACCCACATGACGTAATTCCACAGCCGGCTCTCTTCATGATAGTGGGGGGAGAGCATAATCCCATGAGGATACCCGAAAACGATTTCCCATGGATGCGTCCCCGCCCATTGGCGTGAGTAAAACCATTTGGAAAAGGCTTCCGGATCCTCCGGGGGCAAATCGAGCAGGCCACCGTGCCTGCCATCGGCCTTCTTTTTGTATTTTTCAAGCGGCGAAAGAGGGCGGAGCTCTTTAAACACGGCGTCGTAGGCAATGGCGACGGTGTTCAGATAGTGGGAAAGCGTCACGGCCCCAAGCGGGGAGAGGTTCTTGGCTGCATCCAAGACGCTCTCCAGCTGCCGGATTTGGCGTAGGGGTAGCGGAGGCCTGGCGTTTTTGGGCCAAGTCAAGCGGCGCTGCACTTTTCCCGCACGACAGGAAAAAGGAAGATTCTTCTCAACAAAGCGGTTATATCGCGCGAAATCTCCAAGCGCGGACCGCAGCCGGCGCTCGATTTGAACCAAAGCCTTGGTCCATAGGTACTCATCGTTGTAGTAATCCCCCGGAGACGAGCCTCTTTCAAATTCAACGTTGTTGGACCCTACCTTCCATGACAAGCCGTAAGACCCCGGAGGAATGAAAAGCCGGCAATAGAGCAACCCGTCGAACATTCTTCATGAGGTCTAAGGCCGTTTGATCTTAAAGTGTATAAGTTCAGTACATCCCGTACACTTTGCGGCAAATCGTTAGAGCTGACTTGGAAAATGATATCATTTCGATCGTCATCCTTGTGAGGTAAGAGATGGTGGAGTTCAAGGAAAGTTTTGACGACGAAGCCATCGAGACCGTCGCTGCCTTTGCCAATGCTCGAGGAGGCACTCTTCTTCTCGGAGTCACAGATGCGGGGGTCGTCAAAGGCACGATGGTCGGGAAAGAATCGATCCGCGACTGGGCAAATCAGATCTCACAGGCCACCCACGTGAATCCCAGGATCCGCGAGATGTCCTACCAGGGGAAGACGCTCGTTATCGTTGAGGTAACGGCGAGTGCCGCCAGGCCCCATCCTTCGAAAGGTAGGTATTTCGTCCGAATCGGTAAGAGCAATCGTCAGATGACGGAAGATGACTTGACCAGAATGGTCCTTGCCAAAGTCGGCATGACCTGGGATGCGGTGCCAGAACCGAGAGCTTCAATGGCAGATGCGGTTTTATGCCTCGGCTTTGGTCAAGATCGGTCGCTTCCGGCCAGGCAATCTCATCGTAGATGACAAGGAAGTTATGGGTACACTGTTCGATCAAGTTGAAGGGGCCATGGGGTATTTCCGCGAGCATCTGCGAACCGAATTCCGGTTCACCGGCGAGCCCGCACGCGAAGTCATTTGGGAATATCCGTTGGAGGCTCTGCGTGAAGCCGTGACGAACGCCATCTGCCACCGGGACTATGCAAGTTCCGCGCAGGCAACGAAAAGATCGCAGGGATGTTCTTCTACGCTGGCGGGATCGAGCAATGGGGCGGTGGAACCATCAAGATCTTGGATGAATGTAGAGCGGCCAAGCTGCCCGAGCCGCGCTTTGAAGAAGAACAAGGCGGTTTCTGGCTGACCTTTCCAAAAAGTGATCGCGGGCCAACCCAGGTCTTCTCTGAGGAAGACGAATCCTTGAAGGCAAGAGGGCTTTCGGATCGCCAGATTGCAGCCGTGCGATATGTCAAGGAAAAGGGACCTATTATAGGCTGAAATCGAGA
>JACPXA010000102.1 GCA_016196785.1 Elusimicrobiota bacterium | reverse complement strand
TCCGGCTGAGCTTGGGTGATATCTTCCAGGGTAAAGGGCCGACCACTCCGCTCCCACAGGGCCTTCACAAACGGTAGGTAGGGTTGTTCACCACGCCGGCCGTGGCCAGGCCGAATGCCCTGTTTTCTGAGGAATTGGCGCAGCGCCTGGGCCCGGCGGGTCTGGGAATCCACATGCCCCCGCTGAAATGCCCGCCAGACCCGCCTGGCTCTCTTCCCCTGGACGCGCTTCGTCATCCGGTCAAACACGTCCACCAATGCCCAGGGATCATACCCCGCCTCGTAGGCCAGCAACACCCCAACCCGATCTGCCGCCAGCTCCTCTCTGTGACTAAATCCGTTCAACGAGAGCTCCTTGGCGATTTGCACCGCTCGCTCAAACGCCAGCGCCCCCACGGCCCCCGCGATGTCCTTCACCGCCTGCGTCCGTCGCTCCCGGTCGATCCGCTGGGCCACGTGCCGCTCGGCGGCGTGGGCGATCTCGTGGCCCAACAGACCAGCGAGTTCTGCTTCATCGTGCAGAAAATACACCATCCCCCGCGTCACTCGGATCAATCCTCCCGCGTAGGACCACCCGTTGACTTTCAGGGTCTCGCTCATGGCAAATTGATACGGCAAGTGGGATCGCCGAGATCGCTGGGCTAACGCGGTCCCCACCCGGGTCAAATACCGATGGGCCAGGGGATCGTCGGCATCGACGTCGCCCCTCCAGTTCTCCTCCAGCGCCTCCCGGCCAATGGCAAGCTCCTCGGCTTCGCTCGTGGGTTGGAGGGCTTTAGACACCTCCCATGCGGAGAAGAGTTTGTCACCCAGGGGCACGGAAGCACAGCCGCCGGTCAGTAGGAAGAACCCAACCATGAGCCAGGTGGTCACCTGCCAGCTTTTCACCATCAGGACCGGCTTCGAAGTGCTGTGTTCTCCGTTCACTAAGGTAGACCAATCAACACTTAGAGAGCCGTGGCGGGAGAATTATTCCCCTTCCTTGGTATACGTCCCCTATCCATAATGGAACTTCCCACCGAAAGGCGTCAAGCGCATTAATGATCCTTTCATGGCGGTTGCCGAGTCATCCGAAGGATACGTAAGAAAAAGACGGCTCATCGGCTGAGACGCTTGAGGACGGATTCGTAGACTTCAAAATCGCGTCGGATTCCTATTTGAATCACAAAGACTTCCAGCACCGCTTCGCGCATGCGATAGACGACGCGATAATCGTCAACCCGTAACTTCCAGTAGCCGAACAACTCCCCGTGTAGAGGCCGGCCATACTCCTTCGGATGGGTGGTAAGTTTCTTGTGGATTGCTTTGAGGACGCGCTTCCGGGCGACCGCATCGAGGTTGGGAAGGTCCGTTTCGACGTAGCGGTAGGGGACGCGGTAGCCAGTAGGGGACGTAGCTGCCTTTCTGCCTTCTGACGACGGTGACGAAAGGCAACAAAGCAGCTACGTCCCCTCTACTTTTGGGGAGGAAGGGACCGTCATTGAACGCTACCGATAGATCTCACGGCGGTGCCCTAGTTCCACGACCACGATCATCAGGTGAGAATGCCGGACCTCATAGAGAATGCGGTAGTTCCCCATCCGATACGAGCGAAGACCTTGGAGCTTTCCGTGAAGAGGCTTCCCCAGCGAGGGATCTCTCGACAATGTCTCGAAGGCGTGCAAAAACCGTTGATACAGCGTGCGGTCCGACCGGAAAACCTTGCTCAGCTCCTTCGCTGCCGACTGGGAGAGCTCAATACGATACACACTCGAGTCGGTGGCGAAGCGTCTCTAACGAGATCGTTTTCCCGGTTTTGGCCTCTTTCCAGGCCTGGCGGATCCGCTTGAGGGCGGAACGATCGGAGAGGATTTCGATGGTTTCCAGAAGGCCTTCAAAATCCTCAGGGTGCATGAGGACCATGACTGGCTGGCCGCGCCGGGTGACGATGTACCGGTCCAGTCGGGATTCGATGGCGTCAGCCACTCGCGGCAACTCCGGTCGCAACGCCTTCAGGGCAATGGTTCGAGTCATCGGGGCCTCCTGTCGTTCAAGGAAAGTATACACCAAAATGTATACTTTTGCAATGGGCGGAAGACGGCGTCCAAAGACTTTACGGGTATGTCTCCGTATGTTATCATAAGCCAGCCTTGAATTCTGCTAAACGAACTGGGGAGGGAGGTACACTCATGAAGAAGATCATCAGAAGTACGTGGTGGATGTTGCTCAGTGTTGTCCTGTTGTTGCCAGCCTCGGCCATAGCCCAAGAGCGGCAAGCGGCTCCGGCGAGCCCGGCAACCCCCGCCACCCCAGCAACTCCGGCCAAACCAGCTGCTCCCAGACCGGGGGAGGGGTTGGAACGCCGTGGTGAAAGGCTAGAACGGACTGGTGAGCGCATGGAACGCCAGGGAGAACGCAAGAAGCGCCAAGGGGAACGCTTGCAGCGGCGGGGTGAGCGTCTCGAGCGGCGTGGAAGCCGGTTAGAACAACGTAGCCAGCGGAAATAATCGGGTTCCCTCCTTCTGCCACTATCTGCCATCTCCGAAGGATGTTCCCACATCGCGCGCGGTCTGAATGAGCGGGGAATCCATGGGAATCGTCCGAGGGCGTCCCGCCACTTCGCTGAGCGGCACCGACCCAATGGCGTTGGCCTTCAGACATACCATTCGTCCATAGTACCCTTTGGCAGCCAGTTGGGCCGCCTGGTGGCCAAACCGGGTCGCTAGGAGTCGGTCCAGGGGGCTGGGGGTTCCCCGGCCTATGCGTGATCGCCGTTCTACGATCTTGCACACCTCAGGCAGCGAGTAAGCAATCTCTGGGATGAGGATGACATCCCCCCCGCTGGCGACGCCGGCATGCAGGGCAATCCACCCCGCGTGGCGGCCCATGACCTCGATGATCATCACGCGATGATGGCTCTCTGCGGTAGAATGCAGCCGGTCAATGGCCAGGGTCGCTACGGTGCATGCGGTGTCAAACCCGAATGTTTGATCCGTGTGCATCACGTCGTTATCAATGGTTTTGGGAACACCGATGACGGGAATACCATGGGTGTTCAGGTAGTGCGCGACCGTCAGCGTGCCATCCCCTCCAACGCAGATGAGTCCAGACACACCGTGTTGCCGGCAGACGCGGACGGCATCAGCGATTCGATTCTCACTGGCCGGGAGACGTTCCCCCACAGTTCGCTTCATCCCAAAGAAGTTATCGGTATTGGAGGTGCCTAGGATCGTTCCCCCCTGGGTCAAGATATCGGAGACCGCGTCATAGGTCAACGGCACTACCTGGTCCAGGACCAGACCCCGAAACCCATCCTGGAAGCCAACGACCTCCATGCCGTAGACAGAAATCGCCGTCTTCGTCACGGCGCGGATGACCGCGTTCAGACCCGGGCAGTCCCCTCCTCCCGTCAAGATTCCGATTCTTTTCCTCAACGGCAAATCCCCCTCCATCCCCCTTTGTCAAAGGGGGAAGACCACCTAAGGGAGATCCCGAACCGTCCCAGGAGACGGTTCAGGGTGACGAGCGGTAATCCAACCACATTCCAGAAATCGCCTTCCACCCGTTGCACCAAGGGATCCCTGGCTTCCTGGACTGCGTAGGCGCCGGATTTATCCAGATGCCACCGGGCAACCCGGTGGATGACACCGGGGGACAGTCTCCGCATGGTCACGCGGGTCACCTCATAGTCGCTCAGCCATCGGCCTGTGGAGGCGTCAACGACCGCGATCCCTGTGTACACCCGATGGGTCGTGCCTGAGAGCTGGGTAAGGATCCGTTCCGCGCCACGGACCGACTGGGGTTTCCCGATGAGTCGTCGCCCCAGGACGACCAGCGTGTCCGCACCAATTACCAGACCACGAGGACATCGCTGCGCCACGGCGTGGGCCTTCTGGAGCGCCAGATCCTGCGTGATCCGATGCGGCTGCCGGTACCCCGTGCGCTCACAAATCCCACTTGGCACGACCCGAAACCTAACCCCGCAGCGTCTCAACAGCTCCCGCCGCTGTGGCGACGCCGACGCCAAAATGAGCGGGAAGGGAGCCGGGGCGGGGTGGGTGAAGTGAAGCCTTTTTGGCTGAGCCGGGATGAATCGACTAGCCGCGGAGATAGAACTCAAACGGCGAAGCCAAAGCGGAGTGAGCCCACAAGGCGAACGTCTTCACGGAACCCCACCCCGCCCCGGCTCCCCCTCCTAGCTAAGCAGGGTTCGGAACAAGAATGCCGACGCCAAGATTCCCAGGATGGAGGTCATGTTCAGCTTGACCACGCACCCCAAGGTCAGCTCCACCACTTGCAGGTTCAGGCGCATCGGCTCCAAGCCTGCGGTAATGTGTTGACTAAAGAGATCGTGGACAGGTCCTATGGGAAACATCATCCCCAGGAACGCCCCCAAAAAAGAGCCAATCAGCGCCCCCACGACCAATACCCCGCCAAACATGACGACGTTGCGTGCAGTCAATGGCATCAGTTCTCTCCTTTGAGCGACTCTTCAATCCATTGAAGATACGCCCGATTCCCTCCCACGATAGGACAGGCGATCACCTCAGGCACGGTGTACGAATGCAGCGCCTTGACCCGTGTGATGAGCCGCGGGACAAGGCGGTTGAACGTCTTGACGATGAGCAGCGTTTCCTGGGACGACTCGATCTTCCCTTGCCACCAATAGGTGGAGTGGATTCCAGGCACGAGATTCACACAGGCCGCCAGTTTGTCTTTCACGAGGGCATGCCCGATGGTGTTGGCCTCTTCCTGGCTGCTCGCGGTGACGAAGACGACGACGTATTTCATCTCCGTCGTCCATACGCGCACACCGGACGAACCGGGCAGGGGAGGCACTCCGGTGTCCGCGTGTGACAAAAACGCTTCCCTAACGCCACCCAGAGGGCATGAAATTCATTGTAGAGTTGCACCCGACGTGGGAGACGGTCTTGAAAAAACCGTTGGATCGTATGGTAGTCATCAGTTTGGAAGAGGCCGATCCGCTGCCCGATGCGTCGGGTGTAAGCGTCCACGACAAACACAGGTTTTCCCAACGCATAGAGCAGCATGGAGTCGGCGGTTTCGGGGCCGATACCGTTCAGTTGGAGGAGCGTCTCCCGGAGGCTTTGCAGTGGCTCGCGCCGCATGGCTGAGAGCCGTCCCTGAAAGCGGCGAACCAGATAGGTGGTGAAGGCCTGAAGCCGTGCGGCTTTCTGGCGAAAGTATCCGGATGAACGGATCCACCGTTCTAACGATCGCCGCGGCGCCGACGCCAACCGGTGAGGGGTCAGGACCCGATGGGCCTTGAGCTGCTGGATGGCCCGTTCAACATTGGACCAGGCGGTATTCTGGGTGAGGATCGCACCTACCATCACTTCAAACGATGTATCTGCCGGCCACCAGTGTTGTGGTCCAAACGTCTTAAACAACCGGCGATATAAGGTCTGCACGAGATGCTGCAACTACGCCCCCAAGAGGGTAAGGAGCAAGGCCTTCTGAAGATGGAGCCGATTCTCCGCCTGATCAAAGACGACCGAGTGGGGGCCTTCAAGAACCTCCGCGGTGATTTCTTCGCCGCGCCGCGCTGGCAGACAGTGCATCACGAGGACATCGGGTTTTGCAAGTCCCAACATGTGTTGGTTGAGTTGAAACCGTCGGAAGGCCCGGCGACGGGCGGCTTGCTCCCGTTCCTTGCCCATCGAGGTCCACACATCGGTGTAGAGGACATCTGCATCGTTCGCAGCCGCCTGCGGATCGTGGCTGACGGTGAGTTGTGCTCCGGACACGCCGGCGAACTGCCGCGCTTGAGCGACAATCGTTGGCTCTGGCTCATACCCTTTAGGGCATGCAAGGTGAAATACACACCCCAAGAGACTCGCCGCCAACAACCATGACTGGGCGACGTTATTCCCGTCACCGAGGAAGGCGACCTTCATAGGCCGGAGATCAAACGGATCCTTCACCTTCCGGTGTTCCATGAGGGTGAGAAGGTCACTCAACACCTGGCTGGGGTGTTCTCGGTCGCTTAACCCGTTGATGACGGGGACGGAAGCGTGTTGGGCGAGCTCGACCACATCCGCGTGCCGCTTGGCCCGAATGACAATCCCCTGCACGTACCGCGACAGACTACGCGCGGTGTCTGCAATGGCCTCTCCCCGTCCCCACTGGAGAGCATCCGCCGGGAGGAGAAGCGGAAATCCTCCGAGTTGGTGCATCCCGATGGCAAAGGAGACCGCAGTCCGGGTGGAGGGTTTCTGAAAAATGAGGGCGAGGTTCTTCCCTTTCAGGGGCTCTTCGATGGGCGTCCGACCCGGCTGGGTCCGTTCCCGTTTTAGACGACCCGCTAGTTGCAAGAGTTGACACAGCGCCTCCCGGGACAGGTCGGCCACCGAGATGAGGTCTTTCATGCAAAGAGATCAAGCTGGGCTTGGCGCTGCGGGACCACCACCTCTCCCCATCGTAGTTTGATCTCCCCATAGAGCCCATCGTACCCGGGAAGGACGTCCACCTCACCCAGACGGGCCTTGAGGATCCCCTCAACGACACGTCCGGGCGCCTGGTGTCGGAGCTCCGCTTCGGGGATCCTGAGGAGGATGTCCAGCTCGCTCCCCAAACGTCCCGTCAAGGCGAGGTATTCCTTTTGGACCCCCACTGTTTCCCGCCCTTGCCCCAGGGCGGCCGCAATAATTTCCTCTAAAAGGATCATATGGGAAAACGACATGGCGCACTCGGGGCGATAGCCGAGGGGACGATCCGCCAGCTCCTCGACCCGGTGCAGGACCCCGATAGTCACCTTCTGGTTACAGGAAGGGCAGAGGTTGTGGTTGGCGATTGCCTCCCGGGGATGAATCCGGGCCTGACAGTTGCGGTGGCCGTCATAGTGATATTTCCCTTCCTCCGGGAAAAATTCAATGGTCCCCAGGAATCGGCTGGCATCTTTGGTCTTGATGACCTCCGTGATGGTCCGGTAATCGAGCGCACAGTCAAAGCAATTGGCCTCCCGACCCAGGTTTTTCAGCGAGTGCGCGTCTGAGTTGGAGAGCAACAGCGCCCGATCCAGCGCCGAGAGCCGCCAGTTCATGGGCGGGTCGCTGGAGAGGCCAGTCTCAATGGCATAGATATAGCGTGTCTGGGAGCCGAAGCATTCTTG
>JACPXA010000106.1 GCA_016196785.1 Elusimicrobiota bacterium | reverse complement strand
TTGCTGGGAATCGCAAAGCAGATGCCCTGGGCCGGCAGGATGACCGCCGTATTCACTCCGACGACCTCGCCACGGCTGGTGACGAGGGGCCCGCCGGAATTGCCGGGGTTAAGCGCGGCATCCGTCTGGATGACCTGATCGATCAGCCGCCCGCGATTGGAACGGAAGGAGCGGCCGAGCGCGCTGATCACGCCGGCCGTCACCGTGCACTGAAACCCGTAGGGATTCCCAATCGCCACGACGAGTTGGCCGACCCTGAGGGATTGCGAATCGCCCAGTGACGCCGCGACCAGGCTGGGGGCATGCACTCGGATGACCGCCAGATCCGTATCCGGATCATCGCCGATTAGATCCGCCAGGAACTGCCGCCCATCCGGGAGCGTGACCTCGATGCCGGCCGCATCATGCACGACGTGGCTGTTGGTCAGGATGAACCCATCGGGAGCGAAGACGAAGCCGGAGCCGCTGCCAAGCTGTGAGTCGATCGCGTTCCTGGATTGTCCTCGATGGAGCGTATCCACCCTGACCACGGTGGGGCTCACCGTCTCCGCCGCGCCGATGACCGCCTGTGAATAGGCGTCAAACGCCTGTTGATCCGTCACATTCAACCGATTCAGTTGGTCCATACATTCCGCTTCGCGGAATGTATTCAACGACAGGAAGCCAGGGTGATCGAACGACACCTGCAGGGAACCACGGGCGTCAGCCCGTGGGGGGAATGGTGGCAGGTGTTCGCCGAAGGCGCACCAAAAAATACCACGCCTGTGAAGGCGTGGTATTTTATTTGTCGTCTTGGTTAACGATCTTGACCGCTTGACGACAGACGATGCGTCACCGCACCCGCAACCTTCCAACGAAGCCGCCATGTTTCTACGTGGCTGCAGCCTGGCTGCCTGACCCCCGACCTGTCCCGTGTCATTCGTGACGCCGTCGCCTATTTGTGTCCTTCTTGCCACAGACCTTGGAGCTTGTCGACGAGATCCGCCTTGGCTTTGGCCTGTGCCAGCATGGATTGCCACTTCACGCCCATCGCTTCAAGAACCGCATCGGCGGCTTTGTCCATCTTCGGACCCCATGCCTTTTGGATCTTGGCTTTGAGGATCTCGACTTGAGCCGCCTTCATCGCCTGAAAAAACGATTGCCCCCACATCGCCGCGGCACACGCAGCCGGATCGCCTCCGCAAGAGGTGCCACAGGCCGAGCAGCTGGCGTCCTCGGAACACGTTCCCGCCTTGTCGTCACAGTCACATGATTGAGCCGAACATTCGTTTGACATTCACGTAACTCCTTCTCTCGTTCAACCTGTTTCTTTCCCACACACCTTGCGCCGTTCCCCGTATCTGATCTCCACCCTGATGCTTTCTGCGCTCACCTCCCTCCACACCGTATAAGACCAACCGGTTGGTTTCTCAGATGGCAAACATAAGGGCTGTTGGTATCTTCCTCCCCTCTTCATGATTTTAGTCTCACTTCACGCTGTTCGATCAAGGTCTTGAGGTTCCCTAGAAGCGTCTGTCTCAGTTCATCGAGCTTGCGGCGCATCATCAAGGCGTACATCAAGCGAGCCACGATGTTTTTGGGCTGATACAAAAACTCCAGCTGGACAAGCGTCGACTCCTTGCCGTTGGGCTCAAGACGAAAGCCGAATTGGACCAAAGAGAAGAACTGGCTCATCATGCCCTGTTCCATCTCCCACCGGATTCGTCGGGGAGGTGAGGCCTCAATGCAGCGCTCCACCACCTCGTTTAGGCTTTCTTGGCAGGGTGGAGACAAACTCAACCGCCTTCGACACCCATTGCTTCAGCATCCCATCTGGGCGGTAGCCTTTCAGGCTGACGTACACGAAACCTTTGAGGGGGCGACCTGTGAAGTCCATCGGATGAACGGAGGGTTGAACCAGCACTTCCTGACAGCGGTCAGGGCTGAGGCGCAGAACCAGATCATCGTTCAAGACGCCACAGCACATGTGACCGCGCAGCATGAACGCCACCCCACCGAACATCTTTCGCTCTGCCAGCCCTTGACGCCCGGCCAGTATGTTACGAATTCGTTCGACGAGTGCCGTGTTATACGCCATGCGTTCCGGTCCGCCCGTATGCGAGTCCAATGAGCGCCCCTGCCAGCACAAACTGCACTGCGTGAAACAGCGCTTGAATCCCAAGCCACGTCGAGATGGGCGCGACCACGATTTTTGCTGCGTTGGCGAGCGTCGAGACGCTATACATATACAGCCCCATGAGCAGCCCATACGTGATCCCTTGCGTGATCGGATGCCCCGCTTTGTAGAAGAACGGGTAGAGATAGGCCAGGACAAGGCCCTGAATCAACATAGAAAGCATCCCTAGCGGGATGATCGGTTCTTGGCGATTGTAGATGCCCAGTTGGTGGTAGAGATTGTGAAACCAAACAAAATGCCAGATCATTCCCAGGACCAACGTCACAACAGCATACCCAAGCGTCGCCCACCAAAATCCTCTGCGCATGCTAACGGACCTCCTTTCCTCATCCATTCGGTTCTGAACCAACCGGTTGGTTCTTACTCTGCCAACAAAACCACACTGGTCACCGGCCGAACAGACTGCGTAGGTACTGCTTGAAATGCTGTAGGTTCTGCTCAATCACGCTAGGGTTCTGCTTCGCCTTGGCGAGGAGTATCGAACCTTCTAACACCGCCAGGAAATGTTCGGCTAAGCTACGGGTATCGAGGCGCACGTGGGGGGCGTACTTCGCTTTCGCGGCGTCCAACTGCTGTTTGAAGCCCCCGGTCCATTGAGCGAACTTCTGAGCGCACAACGACCGGATTTCTGGATGGGTGGTTGATAGCTCCTGGGTAAAGGTGCCAACGAGGCAGCTGTTTCGGGCAATCGGATCGTCTTTCTTTTTCTTGGACATCGCAATGGCAAAGTCGATCTGACCATAGACCCGTTCGAGGGGATCGGTTTTCTTCAAAAACGGCGACGCTTGAAACTCCCGCATCTTCGCCTCGCAGAAGTGCTCTAAGACGGCCTTGCCAAGCTCTTCTTTGGTCTCAAAGTAATGGAAGAAGCTACCTTTGGTGAGGCTTGCTTTCTTGCATATCTCCTCGACTGAAGTCGCCTCAAACCCCTTGGCGAGCATCAGCCGTTCGGCGGCGTCAAGCAGCCGTGCCTTGGCCGGTGAATGAGTTGGGGTTGCTCTGACCATTACATACCTACCAGTTGGTATAATTATATCGACCAGACACCTCCGTTGTCAAGAACCTATTTCAGCTTTCAACGCCTGTGTGAAACGCAGATTACCGCAGATCACTACGTAGATAGCCACAGATTCTCGTTGGACATCTGCGGCCATCTGCGCTCTTCATCCGCGGTCATCTGCGTCGCATATGAGGCACTATCATCGTCAGAAGCGGGTGCCGAAGCGATGGATGCTCTGGAGCAAGCCCACGGCCATCCACGTGACCACCATCGCTGAGCCCCCATAACTGATGAGCGGAAGCGGAACGCCGACGACGGGCAACAGCCCCATGACCATCCCCATGTTGACCACCGTCTGGTAGCCAAGCCAGGAGACAAGGGCGCCCCCAAGCAGTCGCCCTTGGGGCTCTGAATTCGAGAGGGCGATACGGATCGCGCGCCAGAGGAGACAGCCAAAGAGCACGATCACGCAGACGGTCCCCAGGAATCCCCACTCCTCCCCGATGACCGAAAAGAGAAAGTCCGCGTGGCGCTCCGGGAGGAAGTTCAATTGATTTTGCGTGCCGGACATCCATCCCCGTCCGAAGAGCCGACCGGAGCCAATGGCGATCTGCGATTGGATGATCGTATA
>JACPXA010000105.1 GCA_016196785.1 Elusimicrobiota bacterium | reverse complement strand
GGAGAGGACCTCCATGATCTTCTCGATCTGGGCCTCCCTGGCGGAGGCGGTCTGAAGGACCGACACCGATTCCGTCGGCATGGCAAAGGCCCTTCCCGGAGAGACCCCCAGAAGCAGGGCCCACCCCGCCAGGAGAGAGACAGGGCGGGGGCGCAACAAAAACTGGATTGTCATGGAGACACCTCCTTCTACATCTTTAACTCTACCGGAAGGAGGTAAAGGGAGGATGAATTTTTGATTACAATCTGTTCACGAAGGAGGGATGGCTCTCCTTATTTGGGGCTTAAGGTGAACGAGAAGATTAGCGGCCGGCGCCTTTGCGCTTCGAGAAGCACTCCTTGCAGTAAACGGGACGGTCTCCGCTGGGCTTGAAGGGGACCTCACACTCCTTCTGACAATCCGCGCAGGTCGCCTTGAACATCTCCCGCTGTCCCCCGCCGAACCCACCACCTCCACCTTGGTCAAACGCCATTTATCTTTCTCCTTTGTTGTGTTATCACCGCGCCAAAAACCGTCGGCCGATTGCCGACGAAACCATTATAACACCAAAAAGGGGTTCCTGCACAGTGTCCTTATTCAGGATCACTGAGAGCGGCGCAGAGCAGGGTCAGCGCCAAGAACTGCCAGTTGGCGATCACGTCCGGTTTCATCAGGATGGTTTGGCCGATGGTCAGCAGAAACATAAGCAGCGCGGTCAGCGTCCACACTTTCCGCGCTTCCCTGCCGGAGAGGATGAGGACGGCTAAAACCGGCTCCGCGGCGATGATCAGCCAGCCAAGCAGAACATTCAACACGTGCGGCGACCAGGTCTTGTCAAACTCGGCCGTGATGTAGCCGACAAAGGTGCCGGGCCCCATGAAGATCCATTTCGAAAGGCCCACGTACAGGAGCCACGACCCAAAAAAGAGCCGCATCCCGCACAGAAAGAACCTGCGAGTGTCATAACCAAAACATTTCATATTTCAACCTCCATCGTCAGCCCTTCCTGTCGAAGGCAGCCCAAGCCAGGAAACTGGCCAGTCCCAACCCCGCCCAGCTCACCCAGACGGGGGCATGCCAGGTACCGATGATGAGCTCCCAGCCCCGCAGGAGACGCAGGGCATGGAGGAAAGCGGCCGCCAGAAAGATGGTCCCGGCGATACCCTTCCGGAATTGGTTTGGTCATGATTTCCCTCCTCGGACTAAGCGCTCATATGAATCGGTACCGTTTCCAAATGTGCCAGGTCCACTGGTTCAAACCCGGCACTCCCGGAAATGGTACCACCCTAGTACCACCCTACTACAGACCTGCTCTTTCTATCCCCGCCACCGGGCCAGTGGATGTAAAAAAGCTTGTTTCTGAGCTTCCTGGCGGGGTATACTTATTGTAGAGCTTCAACCCGCTCTGGGTCACCTCGACCCAGGGTCTCCGGCACCGAAAGGTGCCGGTTTCTTTTTATGTGGGCGGCTTCCAGGCAAACTGCTCAGCGATGGTCTGGGTGATGTGCTTGAAGTTCCCCTGACAATGCGCCCGCAGGGCGTAGGAGTTCCGCTTCCGGTGATCCAGATAGACGTTGATGACGTGCTTGCCCCGCCCCACCAGTATGTCCACCGCCGGCGCCAAGTCGGCATCCCCTGAAACAAGATACGCCACATCGAATTCATCCCTGTGGCAAAGATCCACCATATCGGTGGCCAAATAGACGTCAACCGCCTTCTCGGTAGGAGGAGTCGTCCACTCGCTGTAATAGCCCCGCCGAAAGATCAGCCCCTTGATGCGCCGGATGTACGAGAAGTACGCCTGCTGCCGACGGTAGTTTTCCTGCCCGCGTTCCTGAAGGAAGCTGGCATCGGCGTAATAGATTGCCCGCAGCTCTCGATCTTGAACGATGTGGCGACAGAAAGGCTCCAGATCCAGCCGTTCAATCCCGTAGCAGGTCTTTAACCCTCGGTACAGATTATTTCCATCCACAAAGACGATGGCTCGTCCCCTGCTGTCACTCATAATGAACCGATTGTAGCATCTTCCATGGGATGTTGTGCGGGTTGATCCTCGTGGTCAAATCGTTCCCAGTCGGGACTTTCTTGCTGTTTTTCTCTCTCGATCTCCTTCGTGAGGGAATCGATAATGAAGCCGTCGATCCGCTTCCAAATATACGAGACGAACCGGACAGGTTTAGGATGACCCCCTTTGTCTTTGTACCCTAAGTCGTAACTTTTAACTTTGTCGTACAGGATCAGTATGGACTGGGAAAGGAGGTCTTCACCAAACCGGCGAACATAGGCGGGGAACGCTTTCTTGTGAATTCTAAAGATCACGAATCCGATATGGCGGAGAACCAATTCCTCCGCTTTCTTCTGTGAACCCTTTTGGGCGTGGGCAATAAGTTCCCTTTCCTCTTGTAGAGAAATCCTTGAATATCTCTGACGGATGGAAGAATACGCTTCCCACATGCCAAACGATGTTAAGCGTGCCCTCCTGGAAAGTCAGCTTATAAAAATGTTCAGGCTGGATTCCCGAATGAATTACGCGCCAGAGGAGAGTTCTTCTAAGCCGGTGAGAAATTCCTGGAAGCCTTGCTGGGCCTGAATCGCCACTTCCTCCAAGCCGGTGGCCTGGGCAAGAATCTCCAGGATCAGGCGGGCGAAACTCTGCTGGTTCTGAGGAGTGACGAGCCGAGGGCTCATACCGGCCCGAGCAGCCATCGGCATGAAAGCAGCGGCTTCTTCTTCGAGGCCGACATAAATGACTTCCCGAACGTCTTTGGCAACCAGTTTAGCCAGAAGAGAGGGTCGATCCCCGTCTTCCAGGAAGATGTTTCGATCCTCAAGCCCAGCAAAGGCACGGAAGGAGGGATACCGTTTCTGTAATTCCTGCCCGAAAATGGTGGGAACGATTCCATTTGGCGCTTGCTTGCCCAGCGTTCCCAAGAAATCTCGCACTCGATCCTGTGCTGTTCGTCCCTCCTCCAGGCCGGCGGTGAGTGTAGGACGCCAAACCTGGTAATTCGGATCAATCACTCGGTTAATCGAGTCGTACCGTTCAACCGCCATGGGCACACTCGCTCCTGGGATTTCCTCCAAGCCAGACTGGAACGATTGGGAGAACGCTCCGCGAAGATCTTTCAGCACGGTCTGAAGCTCTTCTGCTGCCTTCCGCCGTAATTCGGGATATACCCACTTGGCAGTCTCGAGCACAAGAAGTCCGCCCCAAACGGCAGCGTTGGTTTCGGCATCCGGTTCATATCGTCCAAAGAAGTTCGGCTGATTTTCCGGAAGTCTCCACGGAAGGTCTAAGGCAACCAAAATCGGAACTGACTCCTT
>JACPXA010000104.1 GCA_016196785.1 Elusimicrobiota bacterium | reverse complement strand
TCGGACGCTCGTATTGTAGCCTTGGAGGGTGGTCCCCCCAGATTCCCACCGGATTTCACGTGCCCGATGGTACTTAGGTGTCGGCCGGGAGCCGAGAGACTTGGCCTACAGGACTGTCACCTTCTATGGTCGGCCTTTCCAAGCCGTTCAACTCGCCCCTCGGTTGATCACTCCCCGGTTCTGCACCGGGCCGATCCTGCAACCCCGCGGTTCTTGTGAACCGCGGTTTAGGCTGTTCCCCGTTCGCTCGCCACTACTAGGGGAATCTCGGTTGATTTCTATTCCTCCGGGTACTGAGATGTTTCACTTCCCCGGGTTGCCCTCCTCAGCCTATGGATTCAACTGAGGATGAACCGCCTCACGGCGATTCGGGTTGCCCCATTCGGAGATCCACGGATCGCGGGATGTTTGCTCCTCCCCGTGGCTTTTCGCAGCTTACCACGTCCTTCATCGACGGCGTCCGCCAAGGCATCCACCATGTGCCCTTTGTAGCTTGGCCACATCACTCGATCCCTCCTCCTCGCTTGCGCAAGGACGAGGTTGTTGAGCGAACTTATTTGAAGACGCTTGGCTTCCTTTACTTCCCTTATTCAGTTGTCAAAGACCAACTGGTCCGCGCTACCAGACCGATGAATTGGCTAAAAGCTGCCTCGCTTATCGCGGGACAGCTTCAGACCAACCAATCCTACACTTCTTTTCGTTTTAGTCTCCGCATCCATAGCCAATGTGCAACAAAGAGGACAAAGCTAATGCCAATTAAAACACCACTTGTGATGATTGTCCTCCGCGTGTCGAAATACACGGCTTGGATCTTGTCAGCTCGAGCGGTCTCGTACATTGCGCGTATGGTTTGATCACTCGGAAGCGGGGCTGATTTTGAGGAATCCCACCCCTTTTGGAGATCAACTTTGTAACCATCAAATGACGATAGGGCATATTGATTATACCCTGCACGTTCTGAATGAAGAGGATCCCCTCTATCAAGGACGGCCTGGATAAGGGATACAACGCACACTAAAGTCGTGATGACTGCCACCAAACAGACGGTATAACCGTATATATAAGCTACTTTATGTATTTTCTCCATGTCTTTATCCAGCGAGGGTGTCTGAAATAGACCTACGACTTTCCCTCGATACCAATTAGGATTCTACGTTGCTCCTTATTCACTCACTATCCGTGGAGATGGCCGGGATCGAACCGGCGACCTCCTGCTTGCAAAGCAGGCGCTCTCCCAACTGAGCTACATCCCCCTTAAACCGCTGTCCTCGTTCCCTCGCGGTGGTGGACCCGAGTGGACTCGAACCACTGGCCTCTCCCTTATCAGGGGAGTGCTCTAACCAACTGAGCTACGGGTCCCCGTAGAGCCCGTTTGCTGTTAACTTTTCAAAGAACATACATCCCTCTTCTAGGTTTCCCTAGCTTCAAGGGACGTCTACAGCGAACTCCAAGAAAGCCCGCAAAAAAACCGGCCTATGTTGACATCTAGACCAAAAATCTCGATCTGACGATCAAGAAGCGCGGGCCGATGAGCGCCCCAGGCACCATCAGGGGATCGACCTAAGACCTGCGTCCGAAGACGCCAATCTATAGAAAGGAGGTGATCCAGCCGCACGTTCCCGTACGGCTACCTTGTTACGACTTCACCCCAATCACCAGCCACAACTTCGGCGGCTGCCTCCCTTGCGGGTTGGCTCACCGACTTCTGTTGCAACGGGCTTTCGTGGTGTGACGGGCGGATTTCGGTCAGTGAAGCTCTGCCGAGTCCCCACTGGACGAGCGGTTTTCCCGCATCCAGCGAGTCCGTTATTTTCCGTATTGGCGCATGGCTCGTTGAATCTCTTGGAACCGTTGCACCCCATGGTCTGCCTTGTGGGCACCTTGCTCGATGACTTCCGCAGCCTGACAAAACAACTCAAACTGCTTAAGTTTCTTTCCAAACAAGGGGTTTTGCTGGAAGAACGGAATCACTTTCCCTCGAATATCAGCGAAGTTACTCACTCGATACTTCACATGCGGTTTCCACTTTTCATACCGATGGTATCGCAGGTGATACACATGCCCGCAACCTAACTGTCGCTGGATTTCGTCCAAGATCTCGCGGTCATCCTCACGCAGTTCGATCTCGAACCCGAGACGACATTGATACCCACACCGATAGGTGGGTTCGCGGGAGATGTCGAGGTAGAAGCATCCTTCTCCTACCACAAAGCCTACCAGGTGATACGGATGTATCGTGGCCGGTTTTCCCCTTTGCAGGAATTCCCCGCTACTATGGGTCAGCTGACTTCTTAGGGAATCAGACTGCTTCGGAACCCCTAAGATCTCCCTGGGTCACTTGTGAGGCTGTTCCTCTCATCCACTGTCGAGTGCTGCTAGTCTGGCCTTCCCCATAACACACCGCATGGGTCGGCCCACCCGTTGGCGACAGGGCTGAGATTTGCTTTCGGCCCTTCAGACACTGGGTCACCCCTCGTGTCCTGCCTTCCACTACTTAGGAGGGACTTTAACCCCCTAGTCTCACAAGCTGCCAGGCGCCTTTATTTGTGTGTACAAGGCCCGGGAACGTATTCACCGCGGCCTGCTGATCCGCGATTACTAGCGATTCCGCCTTCATGTGGGCGAGTTGCAGCCCACAATCTGAACTGAGGCCGGTTTTAGGGGTTGGCTCCACCTTGCGGTCTTGCATCCCGTTGTTCCGGCCATTGTAGCACGTGTGTAGCCCTGGACATAGAGGCCATGAGGATTTGACGTCATCCCCACCTTCCTCCAGCTCATCGCTGGCAGTCTCCTCAGAGTGCACCCGACTTGCGCCGGGTTAGCAACAGAGGATAGGGGTTGCGCTCGTTGCGGGACTTAACCCAACATCTCACGACACGAGCTGACGACAACCATGCAGCACCTCTGCTGGCTCCCTTGCGGGTCAGCCC
>JACPXA010000103.1 GCA_016196785.1 Elusimicrobiota bacterium | reverse complement strand
TCATAGAGGCGCCGACCTCCTCCGTGCCCGCCAGTGACGCCTCCGCGGCCCCACGTCCCAGTTTGTGGCGGTGCCGGGCGATGTTCTCGATCACCACGATGGCGTTATCCACAAAGTTCCCCATGGAGAGCCCGAGCCCGGCGAGAGAGATCATGTTGATGCTGATGCCTTGGAGGCTCATCCCGACAAACACCGCGAAGATGGACATGGGGATCGCCGTGCAGACGGTGAGCGCGTCTCGGACAGTCTTTAAAAAATAGAACAGCACTAGAAACGCGAGGAGGGCGCCCATGAGGGCGTCGTTCCGTACCCCCGCAATGGACTGCAAGATGAAGCCGGACTCATCGTACACGACCTCGAGCCGCAACCCCCGCGGAAGCACACCGGAGAGCTCCTCCAGCGCGTGGCGCACGCGGACGGCGGTTTGCACCGTGTTCGCCTCGCCCTGTTTTTGAATGGAGACCGCCACCGTCTCTTTGCCATTGTATCGAGAAAAACTGGTGCGGACCTTCTCTCCCTCCCGCACCGTGGCGAGCGCCGACAACGGCAAGAGCCGTTTCTCGCGATCGTGGCGCTCCTCTAGCCCTCCACCCACGCCCCCTAGCCCTCCGCCCGCGCCCAGCTCAACTCCCGAGGAAAGGGTGCCTTCCTCCTCCATCCGGTTGGACGACTCCACGCTGATCATGGTTTGGCCGATCTGGGGAATGTCGGTGAACTCTCCAATGGTTCGGACCAAGTATTCGTAGAACTTGCCTTGCGTGGTGCCCGCGGGATAGTTGAGGTTAGAGTTTCTCAGGGCGTCAATGACCGCGGGGAGCGACACCTTGGAGGCTTCCAGGCGGCCTTGATCAACTTCAACGAGGATCTCGCGTTCCTGGCCGCCGGAAATAATCGCGGCGGCGACCCCATCCACCTTCTCCAACCGTTGCTTCACCGCCCGTTGGGCCACCTCGGTGAGTTCTAGAAGTGACCGATCCCCGCTCAAGGCGATGACCATGATGGGTTGCGCAAAGGGGTTGACCCGCTGGATGATCGGCTCCTCCGCGTCGTGCGGGAGACGATCCTTGAGCTGATCAATCTTTTCGCGGACGGCGAGGTGCGCGAACCCCATGTTGGTGCCCCATCCGAAGTCGAGCGTGACGAGCGACACCCCTTCTTTCGACACGGAGCGGACCCGTCGGAGGTTGGGCACCGTCCCCACCGATTCCTCGAGCACCTTCGTGATGAGATTTTCAATTTCTTCTGGGGCGGCGTTGGGGTAGCGGGTGATGATCGTCAGTTGCGGGAAGGAGATCGAGGGAAAGAGCTCCTGGGGGAGGCGGATCCAGGCGATCACCCCCAGGAACGCCACGGCAAACCAGACCATCGCGGTGGCGACCGGACGTTTGACGGCAAACTGTGCGAGTGTCCCGCCGGCTCTCATGGGGTGAGGAGGTCCGTACCGATGGCGCGCGAGAGGGCGGCGAGGGCGACGTTGGTGAAGGCCACCGCCTCATGGACGCTCTTCGCCGCGTCGCGGAGCGTGGCCTCAGCGGTCAGCACTTGGGCGGCCTCGGCGGTCCCTTCCCGTTGCCGTTCTCGGAGAATCTCCACCTCCCGTTGGCGATACTCAACGTCTTGGGTCGCCCCCTCCACCTGGAGCAGCCCCTTGTGGTAGTTCGTGAAGGCTTCGCGCACCTGCACCTCGACGGCTTGACGGGTCTCCTGCAACACCGCCTGGGCCCTGGCATACTCGACCTCCGCCTGTTTCATCGGCGCCACGGAGCGGTCCCAGAGCCCGACTGTGGCGGAGATCAACCGGGAACGGCTGCGGGTGGACTCCCCCAGGTCCGGGGCGGATTTCTGCTGGACGAAGTTCGAGCTTGCAGAGTTGCCCCAAAAGGCGAGCGTTCCACGCACCCCGATGTTCCAACTGGGTTCCAACCGCAGCGGTTCATTCTGGAAGGCCGCCGCAGACTTGCCATAGAACGCACTCGCATCAACCCGCGGCCAGCGCTCTCCCTCGGCGGCCCGATGGCCGTAGTCATGGAACTGGGCGGTCAGCTCCGCCGCCAGGAGCTCCGGGTTGTGGCGCCGGGCGCGGCGCAGCAGGTCTTCCAAGGAAGCCTCCAAGCGTTTCGGACGGAGCGGATCACTCAACTCACCTGGGAGTGGAACGTTCTGTTGCAAGAGTCCCTGCAATTGGACTTGAGCCAGCTCCAATTCCCGTTCCTCGGCGCGCGCGCGGTAGTGGAGTTGTGTGAAGGATGACCGCGCCCGCAGCCACTCCTCCTCCGAGCTCACCCCGCCCTGGCGTTTGCGATTGGCCATATCCCAAAGCGCGGTCGCCCGCTCCAGCGCTGCCCGATCCGCCCGGACCGTCTGTTGAGTCTTGAGGACGGTGTAATACGCTCGGGTCACCTCGTAGATCAGTGTCTGACGGGTTTTGGCCAGATTGTGTTCCACGATCTCTCGATTGGTGCGGGCTTGGCGATACGTGTTCAGGAGCCGGCCGCCTTGGAAAATCGGCTGCCCCACCTGGACGCCAATCTCTTTGCGGCGGAAATCCTGTTCTGTCGGAGAAACCACCGTCCCGTTCGTTTCGGCCCACCGTCCGCTCAAGGACGGCGCCATGTCCCGGCCGGCGTCCAGTTTTCGAATGCCCGCCAGCTCCACTTCCTCCTCCGCCACCTTGACCTTGAGGGAGTGTCGCAAGGCGATCCGCCGCGCCTCCTCCAACGTCAACCCAGTACTTCCCTCTCCCCTTGTGGTAGGGGGGGGCCGGAGTAGCGGCCCCCCCACTGGGATGGCTGGTGGGGGGGGTGTCCGGAATGAGGGTAGGGGTGAGGGGGTACCTGGGGTAGGTTCAAAAGTCAGCAGGAGATTCGATCCCTCACGGCTTACCTGATACGAGGCAGGTCGGTCCAACGAAATCGAGACATACTCTAGCGTTTCCCCCCCCTGCCGACGACCATAATGGATTTCCTTGACCCCACCCTTGTTGATATCTTCAACCGGCCCTCGCTTGGTGACCACTTCGCCCCCCGCAAATTGGATGAACACCTTAGCCACCGGTCCTTGCGGAAACACGCGATACTCAACCGGCCCGCTGAACGACAGCGTCACGCGTGTCTTGCCGAGCGTCTGCTCCACGCTCGTTCCCTCCAGCCGTACCGTCTCTCCCGCCGCCCTCCCCACCCCCGCCCCCAAAGTGAGCAAAGCGAGGAAGAGTACGAAAGTAATAGGACCTTTCATGGTTTATTCACCGGCGAGCGACCGACTCCCCTCGGATTCTGCCTTGAGGAGGGCTCGGCGTGCCTTTGGATGTTGGGGATCAATTGCCAAAACCGACCGCCACTGCTTGATGGCCTCCGCCCGTTTACCCTGGGAGTAGGCGATCAATCCCTGCTTGTAATAGTCCTCGACGGTGGTACCCATCTGACCGCGAAGGTCCTGGAGTGCTTTAGCCGCCTCTTGGTGGGCGGGATCAAGTTTCAACGCTTTCTGAAATTCGCGGATCGCCTCCTGGGGTCGCTGTACGGTTTGTTCTTTCACGCCACGCGCGTAGTGATCCTCCGCAGTCTCTTTGCGGGGTGCCTTTTTCCATCCGAGCTCGTTCGTGCCGGGAATGACGGCGGCAGGCAGCGCTGGCTTGGCCGCTGTTTTGCTGGAAGTCGCAGGTTGCTGAGGCGCGGGTGGGATGAGAGGGGGTATGGGGTGGGGCCCCGTCGGGGGGACCCGGGTTGATTTGAACTGGTCGGACGAGGCACTCATCGGCGGGGTCTTCCCGGCCGGAACTGAGACTTCTTCGCTGCCGAGATGCTCCTCGATCTTGGCGAGGTACTCCTTCGCGGTGGGGTGCTCTGGATTAAGCGCCAAGACCGCCCGCCATTCGTTGCGAGATTCCGCATAACGCCCACGGACATAGAGTTCAAGCGCCTCGTTGAAGTGGTGGTCCACCTCTTCCTGGCGAGCCAGCTCCGCGCGCCGGACTTCCTGCTTGGCGATCTGACTCAGGCCCTCGACTGCTTCAGGGTGGCCAGGCACGAGGCGAAGGGCCTCTTCCCAGGCCGCCTTGGCTTCCGCCAGTTGCCCTTGCTGCAAAAAGTCTTTCCCTTTGACGGCCAACAAGTCAGCGCGTTCCCGTTGGAGCACAGCCTGAAGGTAGCGGTCCGCTTTGGCAATATCCCGGCGCAGGAGTTCGGCTTTTGACGACTGCGGCAGCGCCTCCTGCCAGCGCTCGATGGCCAGGTGCCATTGACGATTCAGGTAATGAAGACCCCCTTGGGCACGCAACCGCTCTGCCGGTGCAACGGAAGCCTTCGGACTGGCCAGTGCGGTGAGGTGTTGTTGCACCCGGTCCAGGAGCTTCTTCGCCTGCTCCGAGGTCGGGTCCATCTGTTGAACTCGCCATAACAGGTCAATGGCGCTAACCACATCATCCCGCTCGAGCGCCTGCTGGCCATGGAGGAGGAGCTCTTCTTGTTCCGCCATGAGGCGCATGGCTCGGTCAAGCATCGCCCCGCGCTCTCCTTTGATTTTTGAGTCCCGCTGTTGAACTAACTGCCGGGAGATCACCGAAACGTAGCGGCGGGCGGTCACGTTCTGCGGATCCGCGATGAGAACCTGTAGGAACCCTTTCAGCGCTTGATGGAGCGAGCCGGCTCGATACGCTTGAAGAGCAGTTTCCACAGAGGATTGGTTTTGCTCCGCGGCCCCAGCCGTCAAGGTGAGACCCAGCGCAAGGCAGAGCGTTAGACAGAAGGCATAGAAGGGACGTCGTTGACTCATTGAGGTTTTTCCACTCTAAGTATAGCGATTCTGGATTAAGATTGCATGAAGATTCGATTAAGATTTGATTAAATTTCCTTACTGAGGCGAAGGGGGGAGGGGCTCTTATGGGCAATGATCGTCACCGGATCTTCTCCAGAGTTCTTTTAACCAATGCGGTTTCGCGATGCCGCTTGGTGTCTGATAGTATCGTTTTTTCTTCCGAGGTCAGGGACGTGAGAAAACGATAACTT
>JACPXA010000137.1 GCA_016196785.1 Elusimicrobiota bacterium | reverse complement strand
TTGGGTCTGGGCCCGGCCCCGCAATTAGGGTGGAGGGGATTGGCCGTGGGGACGGCGGCGGGCTACGTGGTCGGTGGCCTCTTGGTAGCGGGCGTGCTGGCGTGGGGCCGGACCGGCCTGCGGCTCAAAGTCCGGCTGCTCCGCCCCGACCCGGACCTGTTGCGGCGGTTTGGGGAGGAACTGCTGTCCGAGGCCATTCCCATTTTGTATACGAAGATCCAGACGTATGACTTGCATTACCGCGATCGGAACGGCAATTCCAAGCCCGTCAAGTTCGTCTCCTATATCTGGAAGCGGATCGATGGGCACATTCTTGATGGAGTGAAACGGGAGTTGGAACGCGAAAAAGAGTTACAAGGAGATTTAGTGATTACCGGAGAGTAGACGAACGGAAAAGGATGCGAGCGGTACTGAGATCATGCAACCAGTTTATTTCGTTGGTTTCCACACCCACTTTCCAGTCTTGTCGATGTAGCCTTCCAGGCTACCAAGCTTGACGCCTGCCAAACCATTCGAAAAATTCCAAGCCTCGTCGAATTGTGATTCGATTACGATCTTTCCGGTTGGGTCGATGTAACCCCACTTGTCAGCAATCTTGATGGCTGCCAATCCTTCCGCAAACCTCCAAGCATCGTTGAATCGCGGCTCGACCACAACCTTCCCGCTCTTGTCGATATAGCCCCAGCAACCATCAGCGGCGACCCGCGCCAGCCCTTCGGAAAAATCTCCAGTCTCATCGAACTGCGGCTCGATGATGACTTTGCCAGTTTTGTCGATATAGCCCCACCTGTTACCGATCCTGACATCGACTAACCCCTCAGAAAATAATCCATCAGCTTCATCGAACTGCGGAGGAATGACCATCTTCCCAGTCTTGTCGATATAGCCCCACTTGCCGTTCATGGCAACACGTGCCAGCTCCTCTGAAAACTTATAGGCATGATCGAACTGCGGCTCAATGATGACCTTTCCAGTCGTATCGATGTAGCCCCACTTCATGGTATAGAACTGGACGGCAGCGAGCCCTTCTGTAAACTTCCAGCCCCCATAAAACTGCGACGCGATAACGAATTTCCCCGTCTTATCGATGAAGCCCCATTTGCGTATGTAGCCGCCATCACGATTACCGTACACCAATGCGAGTCCCTCAGAAAAATCTTTCGCATCATCGAACTGCGGTTCGATAACGAACCTCCCGATCGTATCAATGTAGCCCCACTTGCCGGTCGCTCCTCCAATCCTTCCTTGAAGATAGCCAGCCTTGAAACCGATGTTTACGCGCGCCAGGCGTTCGTAAAATCCAGCAGCTTGGTCGAATTGCGGCTGAATGACCATGTTCCCTGTCTTATCGATATAACCCCATTTGCCATTTTGCATGGCTGGAAACAAACCACTTGACTGCTGCGGCGCATCTTTGTCATATTCCTGCGTACATTCTGCTTCGTGGCTCAATAAGGCAACTAAGCCGACCAGAAAAATAAAGGGCAAAACACCCCCTCTTCTTCATTACTGTTCTCCTCCTTGAATCCTTGGCGTCACGAAATGTTCACACCCACAACTGTCTGTCTAACGACCGATATTGTATCGCTTCGGCGATATGTTCTGGATGAATTTCTGTGGATTCGGCCAAATCGGCAATCGTCCGTGAGATTTTCAGGATCTTCGTGTACGAGCGCGCGGACAGCATGAGCTCCCGCATCGCTGACTTGAGCAAGCTCCACGCCTCAGGCGTCATGTCGCAGTGCGTCTTGAGCTCCTTCGAGGTGAGTTGAGCGTTAGTGTGTCGCTGACCACGCTTGTGACGCCACTTCTGGGCCCTGAGCACCCTCGCACGGATCTGTACCGACGTTTCTCCACTGGGCGCCTGAGTCAGCGCGTCAAAGGGCACGGCCGGCACGTCGATATGAAGATCAATGCGGTCCAACAACGGTCCGGAAATCTTCGCCAGGTATCGCGCCACCGCTATGCTGGGGCAGCGACACCGATTGCGTGAATCCGTTAGATACCCGCACGGGCAGCCCTTCAATACAGAATACAAACCTTGTAACTGATTGTCTGACTTATAGTTTTGAAACAGAGCTTGATCTTCTCACCCTCAATCCAGCCTACCCCCGTAAACCTAGAACCCTCGGCGAGCATATCCGCAAGGCACGAATGGATCGCCGGCTCATGATTAAGGAACTTGCCGTTCTCGTCGGTGTTAGTGAGGATACCGTTATCAATTGGGAGAAGCGGGGTGTGCAGCCGGCGGGAAGCAAGCTTGAGCGAGTGAGAGAAGCGCTTGGGATTTGCTAACCCATTTATCCAAGGTTCTTGTGGTTTGACTTTTCTGCACGACAAACTATGATAAGGGGGCAATGAAGGACACGGCTCTGATGGAGGATATGGTCTACAAGGTCAAGGCGGATTTCCTGCGGGCTCTGAGCTATCCGATTCGCCTGAAGATCATCGAAGTCCTCAAGCACGGAGAAAAAAGCGTCGGCATCCTCGTCAAGTCGCTCGGCGTGGAGCAGTCCACGCTCTCCCGACACCTCCTCGCCCTCAGGGAAGCGGGGATCCTCACGTCCCGCCAGGAGCGCACCACCGTCTACTACGCCATCCGCGACCACGACATCTTCAAAATCCTGCGGCCCGTCGCGGTCATCCTGCGCAAGAAGTTCAAGGAATCCGAACGCGTCCTTGCCACCCTCGGCAAGGAGTAACTTCTCCCTCGGTCCCCACCCCCTCTCGGCTCTTGACAGAGCCATTTCATTGTTATATGCTAATATGTGAATATAGTAGTATATGACTAAAGCGATGGCTGAGGGGAACCAGGTTCATCTCATCAAAGCCGCCTTCCTGAAAGTCCTGGCGCATCCCTTGCGACTGCGGATCCTGGAGCTCCTGGGCCAGGGCGAGCAGTCGGTCGGGCAGTTCGCGCAGGGGCTCTCCGTGGATCAACCCACGGTGTCGCGGCATCTCGGCATCCTGAAACAGGGAGGTCTGGTCACAGCACGGCAGGATGGGGCGTCGGTGTTCTACCGGCTCCAGAATGAGGAAACTGTCCAGTTGCTCCAGCAGCTCACGGAGCTGCTCAAGCGCAAGCTCCAGGTGGACCAGGAACTGCTCAAGAGCGTGGAGGAAGCCTGATCGGATGGGCGGTGAGCAAGAAGATGTCTTGGGGCAACTGGAATCGCAGTGCGCGACGTGTCGAATGATCTTCGCGAAGCTCCGTCGAAGGCTCCCGCTTGAGCAGGACGAGCGGCAGCACGTG
>JACPXA010000138.1 GCA_016196785.1 Elusimicrobiota bacterium | reverse complement strand
ATTCGCGTATGCGATCCCTCCCTTGGGGGATCTCCTCGTGGTTGAAGGGACCACCACCATCAATACGGTGACCTTTAAGACCGGGGTGCCTGTCTTGCCGGTCATCACGGGAACACAGTTGCCGGTCCCGACATTCGAACCTGGATCAGCCCCAACGGAAGTCCACTTGGTGTGCTTCCCCCACGGGGAGGCGTTGGGACCCACCACCCTAGAGGGGCTCGTGGGGTTCAAACGATCAGCGCCCTTCCTCACGGAGTATCGCCGCGACTTCGGTCCTTTCGCCGGGTCAAGTCCTATCTGGAAAGTGAAACGGGCAACCCCTGGCCTCTGGGATTGCTCTGTCGTGGTTCGGAAACACTTTGGGGGAGCTCCTGCTGGAGGGGACAGCACCCCTCAGAAAGAGTACACCCTCGTCGTCGGCAGAGCCTTGAAGGTCGCGGTAGACTCAGCCAAGGCCACAACCCAGATAGACGACCCACAGAGCCCCCCCGACCCGATCACCGGGGCACGACGGAAGATCAACGTCCAGCCACTCCCGATCACCGTGAATACAGAAGAAACCGCCAAGCTGGCTGTGAACATCAAAGCGGCTCGGTTCTTCGACGCCAACGCCATGGGGGAAATCCAGGGGGATAAATTCGACAAGATGTTTAATTTTATCCCCAAGTGTGTGGCCGCGCGAGCCAAGGATGGGGCGTTACTCGGCATCGGGGTCGCTGTTCCGATCTTTACCGCTGGAACTCCCGACCTCTTTGGGAAGATGGAGGATGCGATCCATACGGGCGATACGTCCTCCCTGAATACCCACATGAGCAGCGTCACGATGCGCTGCTCGATCGAGGGGCTCCCGGCGGGAGAGGGGCTGGTGATGGCCACAGCCCTGCTCTATCCGACGGTCGTGAAGGCGGTGACCTTCACCTCCAATACCACCACCGCGCTTGACGTCGACTTCGAGGCGGAGGTCGGGACGCAGATTGGAGCGATCCAAGGCACGGTGACGGACAAGGCCACCGGCACAGGGATCTCGAATGTCACGGTGAAGACCCAACATCGCGCTATCCCGGAGAAGAAAGCCATCACTGGCAGTGATGGCTCCTATGCCTTCATTGGGCTTCCCTTCGGCCGCTATGGGATTCACGTGGACGTCGCCGGCTATGAAGTGGCCTCTAACGTGGCCATCATCAAAACCACCGCGACGACCACGGTCAGTTTCGCCCTTCGGGCCGCACCGGGTTCAGTGACGGGGACGGTGTTGAAGAGTCGGTTCCCGTTCCGTCAGGGATTGCCGGAACAGAAGTGCTTATGCTGGAACGAAACCCTGAATACCCAGACCGACAATCCACCGGCGATCCAGACGTCCCACACCGATGAGCTGGGAACCTACACCTTCAAAAGGTTGGTGGCGAGTGACAAATACAGGGTCGTCTGCATCGCGGAAGGGAAAGGTGTGATGAACCAGACCATCACCGCCACCAGCGGTGCCCAAACGGCGGCTGATATGGTGGTTCAGTTTAAGCCACCCGAGCTCCGAGTCAACCACCGGATCGATCCCATCACCGGAAAACTGGAGCTGCTGCTTCACTCGCCGAAACCGGTGGCGTCCCTTCCCACCGCGAGGTATACCACGGGTACCTCGTTTAATACGAGCGCCTCGGCTACCAGCGTGACGTTGACCAGCGCTCCGGTCCCGAACACATGGACGGCGAGTATTGATAAACCAAGTGAAGCGATCACCTTACGGGTGACGGCGACAGATGGTTTTAAGACCTCGGATACGGACCATTCCATTGGGGCTGCGGCGAAGGCGTCCAACGTGGTCAAGCACGCCGAGGAGAAAGCCATTGAAGGTAGTAGTTTCTATCCGGACGAGAGCGAGAAGGACTCGGCATGCACCTTCCCAGCCGGGGTCGTCACCTTTAGCTCCAGCACCACGCCTACCGTGACCCTCACCAGGGCGAGCAGCTCTACGGTCACGGCGACGTTGCCTTCCGGGGCCTCGTATGCATCGCAGGACAGCCTCGTGACGGTCAAGGCCGAGAGCCTGGAGTTGGCGAGCGGCAAGAAGCTGCTGGTCAGCTTACCCTGCGATCCGAAGCTTGGCAATCCGCAGAGCTTTCAGCTCTTTCAGCTCATTGCAGGTACCTGGACCAAGGTGGAGGCCACGCTCAGCTACAGCCCGACCGACAAGAACTGTGAGGGGGAGATCAAGTCCATCTCGAATGCCGCGCTCGCGGCCTCATTAGATACCCCCACGGGGAATGTTAAGCTGGCGAAGCAACTCGGCCTGTCCGCCGTGCAGAATGGGGAGTTCGTCTACACCGGCGCTCAAACTACTGCGAGTGGGACTTTCTCGATCCTCTCCAGCGCCCAAAGCGGCTCGACGCAAGGGTCCGCGTATACCGGGGCCTCGTTGAACGCCTACAACTTCCCGAATCCCTTCAACATGACGACAAAAACCCTGTCGTTGACTAGTGGGGGGAGCACTTCAAGTCTGAGTACCAGCGGGACCATCATCCGGTATGACCTCCCGAGCGCCAATGGGGGGCGGGTGCTCGTTCGCATCTACACGTTAGCGGGGGAATTGGTCCGAGTCATTGATGAAGGAGATAAGACGGGGGGGTTCACCTACTACACCACCTGGGACGGGAAGAACAAGGACGGGGAGAACGTGGCCAGCGGGGTGTACTTTGCGGTATTTGACGTACCGGGCCAGAAACCGAAAGATCATACGATTAAAATGGCGGTGCTCAAGTGAGGGGGGTGAGGAAGATGCGGAGGCTAGCCATGAAACGAATCTCGCAGATACGGAGACGACGGATGCTACGGATGGGCACCGCCGGCCTGAACGTAGTGGGCGTGGGCGGAGGGCTCGGGCTGGGTGGAGGGGTAAAGATACTCCTCGGGTTGATCCTCCTTCTACCGACGACGCTGTGGGCCGCAGGGGTTGGGACGACCGCCGCCCAGTTCTTAAAGATTGGCGTGGGAGCGCGGGCGCTGGCCTTGGGGGGGGCGTATGTGGCGGTGGCGGATGATGCCCATGCGCTCTACTGGAACCCGGCGGGAGCGGCGCACCTCAAGAGTCCTGAACTGGCGGCTTCCTACAACAACCTGTATCAGGATACCAGTCAAGGCTATATCGGGTACGTGCAGCCGAGGGGAAAAGCGGCATGGGGAGGTGCGGTAGATTACCTGCAGGTTGCGAAGATTGAGGCACGGCAAGGCGATACAGCGAGCCCGGATTACAACTTCACCGCGCGAGACACCGCGGTGCTGGGATCATATGCCTACGCCGATATACTCCCGCAGCTCTCTCTGGGGCTCAGTCTGAAATATCTCCAGTTGCATTTGGACAGCAAACATGCCAGGGCCTTTGCGGTGGACCTCGGATCGCTCTATAAGGTTCGGGGCGCGCCCCTGACCTTGGGGGTGGCGGTGCTTAACGTGGGAAGCAAGGTGAAGTTTGACAGTGAAAGCGACCCGCTCCCCTTAGGGATCAAGGCGGGCATTGCCTACCGGCTGTGGGGGGAGAAACTGCTGATTGCTACAGGGGTGGATTCCTGGATTCGAGACAAGCGGACCTTTGGGCAACTCGGGATGGAGTGGAAACCGCTCGCTCTCTTGGCGATCCGGGCGGGGTATCAGCTCGGACATGGGCAAGATCAACTGGGCGGGAAGAAGATCGGGTTAGGAGGCGGGGCAGGGTTCCACCTCAAGATGGTGAATGTGGACTATGCGTTTGTGCCCTTTGGCGACCTCGGTGATACCCATCGCTTTTCCCTCGGTCTGAAGTTCTAGGTTCAAAGAAAGATTCCTTCACCTCGCCGCCATCACCTGATGGCGGCCTTTTTTTGATATAATCCACGCAACAGATGAAGTGCCCCCACTGTGGT
>JACPXA010000130.1 GCA_016196785.1 Elusimicrobiota bacterium | reverse complement strand
GAGGTCGGTCACCTAGAAAGCCCTACCCAACAACGTCCTCCCTGACGTACATTTCGAACACATTCCCTAACATCATCCTGGATTCCCGCGTCCGCGGGAATGACGGCCTGTCTGACTCCTCCGCGACGACCAGAACAGCTTGCCAGTAATGCATGTAACACCAGATATTAACAAAAAATCCCCGTTACTAACAAATCATTGACCGACGAGGGAAGTCAGGTTACACTGAAGTGGACACGGAGGGAAGGCGTGGTGGCTCCTAGAACTCCTCCCGAAACCATGCTTGGTAAGCGAAGCCTCGGGGGGCGCGCCGAGGCCAGGAAGGCGAGCGACGGCATACTTGACGAAGGAACGGTATGCCGAGCGAGCCTGACGCCGCCGCAGGCCGCCCTCCCGAGGCTGCAGCCCGAGGAGGGTTTCGGGATGAGTTCTAGACAATGGCGCCGGTTTCCCGCTATCTGTTCGCGGCTTTCCGCAAGGGCCCACCGCGGAGGCTTCTCCCAAATTGAGCTGCTGTTAAGCCTCCTTGTGGTCTCAATAGGGGTCCTCGTCTGCGTGAGCGCCTTCTCCGGTCTCTCCCGCGGGGCCTACGTCAGCAAAACCCGCACCATCGCCACAAACCTGGTCCAACAGAAGGTCGAATCCCTGAAGCATATCTCATACCACCGACTCCTGGTGACCACGGCGCCGGTCACCGCGCCAGAGTCAAATGTCGGAGGCTTCTCTTACGACACGGGATACTATGCTCCCGAGGCATTGACGATGGGAGGCATTGCATTCAATCGGCGGGTGCTCATCACTCGGATCAAGCAAACGGATGCGGGGCTGGTTGATGGAAGCTGGACCGATCCTGACATCGGCATCAAGAAAATCGCGGTGTTTGTCCTGTGGCAGGAAGGTAGCGTCTGGAGGAAAGTGGATCTCCAGAATTACCTGGAAAACCCGAACCGCCAAGCACCGAATGCGACCTTCGAGGGGAGCGTGACCTCAGGAGGGTCCCCGCTGGCTGACGTCCGGGTCGTCGTCCAACAAAACCCCAGTTGGGCCTCCACCACGGGCATCACCGGAACCTACAGGCTCAATGTCACCTCTGGGACGTACACCCTCCAGGCGTCAAAAACCGGCTACTTCCCCCAAACCTCCGGCAGCCAGACGATCACATCCGGGCAGACCAAAACGGTCAACTTCACCTTAGTCATCAAGGGGCTAGGGACCGCAGTCGGCGTTGTCTGGAAACGAGACCACCTGGTGATTTCTGAGGTCTGCGCCCAGTGGTCCAACTCTGATTCCACAGAGTACATCGAGCTCTACAACCCCACCACCGCTCCCTTCACGCTCTCTGACGCCGCCATCAAGCTGAAATACATCAGGGACGACAACATGGTGTCTACCTTCCCACCCATCACGTGGGTCAACGGGAGTATCCCGTCACGTGGGTTCTTCCTCATCGCCAGCTCCCCCGTGGTTAACGGCGTCACGGCGGATGCCTACTATGATGCCTCGCTCGTCTCCGGAGGGGCCGGTGCCATTCATCACGACAAGGAGTGGGGATGCGCCCTGACGAACGCTTTCGATGTTTGGATTGACAGCGTAGCCTGGGGCAATGTGGGGTTGGGCCATGCCCCTCCGCCAGCCGGGCAGGAGGGCCAAGGGTACCAGATCCCTGGCAATTGGAAGTTAAACCCAGGGGAGTGCCTGGAACGGCGGTCGTACCCCGGCGCCACCCCTCCCGATGCGAATGGGAACGCCTTCGACTCCAATGCGAACGAGAACGACTTCGTCAAGCACACGAGTTTGAACCCACAAAACACCACCTTGACCGAAAACCCGACCAGCGGGACCCCTGCGGCCGGGGCGTTGGTCTTTGCCGATGACGGACTATCAAGCTTCGTCACCGCCACCACCGGCTACTTTCAGCTTCCATCCATTGCGACAGGGACCTGGACGCTCTCGGCCTCGGCGGGCACACTCTATGGGCAAGCGCCGTTGACCCTCTTGACCCCTGGGGCCTCGATCGTCCAAGACATCATCCTGACATCCACGACGACCAACGGGTACATCTCAGGACGCGTAACCCTCACCGGAGGGTCTGGCCTCGCTAGCATCGTCGTTGACGCAGAAGGGACCTCAACGACGACCGACCCCAATGGGTACTACCGCCTGGCGAAGAATTCCGGGGTCTACACGGTCACCGCCAATCCGAATAACACCAACGGCACCTATACGATCCAGAGCCTCGCGGGGGTCACGGTCTCTGAAGGACTCCTCACCCCCAACATTGATTTCACGCTCTCGCAAGGCGGACGCCTCAGCGGTATGGTCACCTCCAATGGATCCGATCCGTTACCTGGCATCACGGTCAGCGTCCAGCAAGGTGCGCTGGAGCGAGGGACTGCCATCAGCGCGCTGGATGGCCAGTTTACGGTCCAGAATCTCGCCGTTGGCAATTACACCGTCGTCCCACAGTTGGAGACGGGAGAAACCGCGAGCCCTGCCAGTGTGAATGCAACCGTGACCTCCGGGAGCACGATCTCCGTGGGGACGTTCACCGTCACGGGCGGCGTTGGCCGAATTACCGGATTCGTCACAGGGGGAGGCGCTCCGATTACCATTGGGGTGTTGGTGGTGGCTTCGACCGCAACCGTGTCGAGCCCCCCACCAACGCTCTCTTCCGCGACGGTAAGCGGCCCGGTCACATACTACGGCGTCTCCAGCCTCTCGGACGGCACGTACACCCTGGCGGTCCCAGGCGGGTCGCCCCCGATTCCCTACAACGTCTACGCCTGGTACACGACCTGGAATGG
>JACPXA010000129.1 GCA_016196785.1 Elusimicrobiota bacterium | reverse complement strand
TGCGCGAAACCTTTGAGGCGATTCTTCTAGTGGGTCGGGCAATCGGCGCAGAGGTCGAAGCCAAACAGCTCGTCGCTGAGATGCAAACGGAGTTTCATGAAATCGCACGTCAGGCAGAAGCCTTCTCTTGGCATCCGCGAGTCTACTTCGAGGAATGGCCGGAACCTTTCATCAGTGGGATTTGTTGGGTCAGCGAGCTCATCGAGCTCGCCGGAGGGCAGGATATCTTTCCTGAGTTCCGGGACCGGAAATCCGCGAAAGACCGCATGGTCAGTCCTCAACAAGTCATCGAGCGAAACCCTCAAGTGATCTTTGCCTCTTGGTGCGGAAAGCCCGCCCATCTGGGGGACATTTTCACCCGGCCCGGCTGGAACTGCATCGAAGCGGTCCAAACCCGCCGGGTTTACGAAATCCCTTCCGCGGACATCCTCCAACCCGGTCCTTCTCTCCTGAACGGCCTTCGCCGAATCGCTCAGACGTTAGCCGCGCTCGGCCATAACGCAAGTAGGGCGAAAGGCGTCTTTAATGTCACAAAATAGCGCGGGAAATCTTGGAGAGAAAAAATGAAGACGCTGTCAAAACCTAATTCATAGAAAGTAGTACAATGAGAGTCAATGGAAAACCAAGAAACCATAGCGATTCAAGAACGTCGTTGGCAGCATCCTGGCGGTAAGCTCATCGAGGAAGGCCCTGAATCCCTCACGCAGGCTGAACTGTTGGCTATTGTGATCGGCTCGGGTGTCCCTGGGAAACCAGCAATAGACCTGGCGAACGAGATCCTGGACGAATACATTGGGCTGTACGGAATCCACCAAAAGAGGGCGACGGTGGCCGACCTCGCTAAAATCAAAGGCTTGAAGCGCGCCAAGGCGGAACGCGTGCTGGCCGCGATCAAACTGGGCCGATTGTTATTTTGTCGCCAGGTGGAGAGGCTCAAACCTGAGGTGTCCGGCTGGGATGAAGCGGAACTGCTTTCCGCTCTCCTCGGCGCTGGGATCGCCGGTCGGTCTTCCCGTCAAATTGCCCAAGAAGTTATCGAGCGTTATGGATCCATCGCCAGCCTGGGGGGATGCGATATGGGTGAGTTGCAAAAAATCAAAGGCTTGGATTCCGTCAAAATTATCCGGATCGCCGCAACCTTAGAAATCGCCTTCCGCCTTCACCGCGCCTTCTCAATGTGAGCCTCAGCCAACGACCGCGAAAGGTTGCAGGCAAGCTGCTCCTCTCCTCTTCAAAAGAGTCGCCAGAGTCTCATATCAATCGCCAGATCCCTCCCCTAGCCCATACCCCCATGTATGTCTGGCACAAATACTGGTCCCGTAAGACGTGGAACGTGGTTCAGGAGCACATTAAAACCTATTGTCCGGAGAATGGGATCGTATTTGATCCCTTTGCCGGTAGCGGGGTAACAGCTCTGGAAGCTTTAAAACTCAAGCGGCGGGCCATTGTCTGTGATCTCCTCCCTATTGCCACAGAAATCATCCATCTCACCATTAAGCCAGCCAATTTGCTGAAGCTCCAAGAGAGTTTCGGACGGCTTGAGAAACGGGTCAAAGGGAAAATCCTCAAGCTCTATGAGACCCCTTGCCGGCGTTGCAAAAAACCGATTCCATTCACCTGTGCCGTGTGGGACAATGGGGAATGTGTTGAAATCCGGTATGATGGTTGTCCGCACTGTGGAGATCGCAGAGAGAAAAATTGTCTGCCAGTCAAGGTTGATCTGGAGCTTCTCCAAAACATCGAAATGCGCCCAGTTAAAGGGTGGTATCCGAAAGGCAAGTTGTACTATCCCGATGGCCAACCGTTTAAGGAAAAGCAAAAATACGAATCGCTCGATCAACTGTTTACCAAGCGTAACCTGCAGGCCCTCGCCTGGTTGATGGAGGCCATTGAGGCAGAACCACACCGGGAACTACGGGATTTCCTGAAGGCGGCTTTCACTTCCATGGTCCACCTTTGTTCTCGAATGTGCCCTATCTCTGAAGCAGGACATTTCACCCCATTTAGCTCTGCATGGATCCAACACAGCTACTGGTTCGCAAAGACCTCTATGGAGCAGAACGTTTGGAACAAGTTCGAAGCCTCTGTCATGGGCCACCAAGGGATTCTGAAAGCGAAAGCAGAATCAAACGAGCAATGGAGAGACGCCAAAATTGCTCACGACGTCCAACAAGTTTTAAAAGGCCAGGCAGATGCCTACATCCACTGCGGGGACGCGATACAGTTCATGGGAGATCTGCGCGATCAGTTCAACGCCCGCATGGATTACATCTTCACAGACCCTCCCTATGACTCTGCTATCCAGTTTGGGGAGCTCGCCTATCTTTGGACCGCTTGGCTGAAGAAGGATCAGGGATACTTAGAACGCATTCAGTCTCAGGAGATCGTTCGGAATGAACGGCAGCATAAACCGTTCGACGTCTACCATGCGCTCCTGCGAAATGCGTTTCGAGGGATGTTTGACATCCTGAAACCAGGGGGATACCTGACGGTGACCTTCCATAACCCCACCTTTAAGGTGCGGAATGCCACCATCTACGCTGCCACAGCCGCAGGGTTTGAGTTCGAGCATATCCATCATCAGGAACTGGCGCGCCCATCGGCCAAGTCTCTATTGCAACCCTTGGGGTCGGCGCAGGGCGACTTTTATTTCCGCTTTCACAAACCGTTGGAAATGCTAAAGGCTCGGCGTCCCGAAGAAATTGATGAACACCGGTTTGAAAAGATCGTCGTTGACACCACGACACGCGTGTTGGCGGAGCGCGGGGAGCCGACACCATACACGATTCTGATCAATGCAATTGATCCGGAGCTGGCAAAAAACGGTTACTTTTCTCAGCTTCACACTGGCCTAGATGTCCAAACTGTCCTGAAAGGACATTTGGAGAAAGAGTTCACCCTGGTACCAGTGAAGCTAGGATCTGATGAAGGACAGGCCTGGTGGCTTAAAGATCCCAATCTGGTTTCCCGATTGACGAGCATTCCCCTATCGGAGCGGGTGGAGCGAACAGTCCTGGCAAAACTCCAGCAGAGGGGCAGGGTGAGTTTCACTGATATGTGGGAAGCGATCAGCCTTGAGTTCCCGAATTCGTTAACCTCAGATTCTACTAGTATTAAGGAAGCCCTTGAAACCTACGCCCGACCAGTTTCCAAGGGCCAGTGGCTATTGAAACCAGGGTATAGTGAGCAACACTTCCGACGCGCCCACACACGGATGATCGCCATGCTGGCTGAGATCGGCAAAAAACAGGGTTACGAGATCTGGATCGGCAAACGGGAACAAGCGGATTCGATCACTGAAGCATTTTCCGGTCGCAAAGGGGAACTGAGGGCATATGTGGACCGCTCTAGTCTCCAAGGTATCCGGCGCATCTACAATGTCCGAGAGGTTGAGCACATTGATGTGTTATGGCTAAAGAAGGATAATGTGGCGAGTGCGTTTGAAGTGGAATCCACAACACAAATGACCGAGGCACTCAAAAGAGGCTCTAACTTGGAGGCCTCTGTCCCGAAATATATGGTCATCCCGCAAGAACGGGACGACCAACTGATGAACAAGCTCAATTCTCCTCTCTTTCAACAGGCGTTCAAAAAACACAACTGGAAGGCTATATTTTTTGAGGCGTTGGAACTTGCCTTCGTCAGGGAGAAGGGAAGGGTAAACGTAGAAAATTTGGCATCCAAAAAGATCGAAAAGCAGGTCGATAAGAAATCGCTAGGGCTCCAACTTGATCTGTTCGTGCGAGAAACCTCGGAAGTCTATGGTTAACGATTCTTAAAAGACAGCCTGGCTTCTTCAGGACCTACAACTGAAATGAGAACAATTGTTGCGATTACGAAGTGTAGTCGCTATGAACCGGAGGCAGTGAGGGAAGCCTTGGGGCGAGTGTTGAAGCCCTATGGGGGTCCGCAAGAGCTGATCCACCCGGGGTGGCGGGTACTGTTGAAACCGAATTTTGTGGTTGCGGATCGGGCGGAGGAACTATCCACGACGCATCCGATCGTTGTGGAAGCGGCGATTTTGGCCGTGAAAGCTGCGGGGGCGACGCCAGTGGTGGGGGATAGCCCGGCGTTTGGGAGCGCTCGCCGGGTCGCTAAGGTCTCCGGAGTCTTGGCGATCTGCGAACGGCACGGGGTGGAGGTAATTGACCTAAACCATGCCCAACCAGCCCCTCACAAAAGCAGTGGTGGGGCGGCGGTCACACGGTACCCTAAACTAACGATCTCCGGGCGCGCCCTGGAGGCTGATTGGATATTGAACCTTCCCAAACTCAAGGCGCATTGTCAGCTTCGGCTCACCGGTGCGGTGAAGAACCTGTACGGGTGTGTGAGCGGCAAACGTAAGTGGTGGCGCCATATGCGCTCGGGGAACGACCTCCACCTGTTTGCCTGTATGTTAGTGAAGAACGCCTACCTTCTGCCTAGAACCTTTACGATCGTTGATGCTATCGTCGGGATGCACAAGACCGGCCCGCGGCGCGGTTCGCCATATCCTCTCGGGCTGCTTGTGGCTGGCCCTGACCCAGTAGCGGTGGATCGGGTACTGGCGGAGATCATCGGTCTTCCCTCAGAGCGCCTGGCCACACTTGAAGCCGCTCGGACGCTGGAGTTTGGTGTCCCGGATCTCAATGCCATCACCATCGCTGGAGAACCCCTCGACGCTGTGCGGGTAACTAACTTTCAAGTACCTAATGAACTCCACGACATCGTGTTCAAGCCCACCCGTGTGCTCCAAAGTCTGTTCCGGACCCTCTGGCTGAAAGCCCGGGAACACGCCCCCGCCTATCATTAAAAAGTTAGTAAAATAATAAAAAATGAGGACTGCGCTCATGAATAGACCGATCAATTCTACTACTCGGCTGAGGAACCTCTTGATGGTGCTCTTGGGAATTGGGTCTTGGGGGGGAATCGCGTGCCTCGCCTCGGGAGCTCAGGATCCTTCGCAGTTTTTCCCGATAGGGCTTTATGCTGTCGATGCTGCGCCTGACACGGATGATATCACAAAAGAATTTCCCGATATCGCAGCCGGCGGTTTCAATCTCATTCAGTCTTATAAATTCGAGGAAGATATTGAAGGTGACAATGATGAGGATAATGCTCCCGAAAACGAGAAAGCAAGAAAATTTCTCGATGCCGCTCATAAATTTGGACTGAAGGCGTTTATGGGGATACCCCAAGGATGCATCTTAAAAAGAAACCTTGAGTGTATTAAGCAACGTGTTTCTGCGCTAAAAGATCACCGCGCGCTCTTTGGTTGGATGCTCTACGACGAGCCGGATACGCCAAAGTACGATCCGTATACTAAAAAGGAAGGTCCTCCACCCGCCCTTCCTAACACCCTTAGGCAAGCCTATAAAGCGATTAAACAGCTTGATCCTGCTCATCCCGTGTCAGTTGCTTCGTATCAAGAGATTGACGAACGATACCCTTATCTGGATTCCTTCGATATCTTATTGTCAGACTATTTTAATATCCCCATCGAGCCACCGACAGCAGGTATTGTGCCATACGTCGAGGCCGCCGCGCGCGTGCTGAAACCCAGAGGCAAATCTGTTATCGCCACCATTCAGGTATACAACCTCGCAAAGGATGCGCTCGTTACAAAAGGGGGGGATACCGAAGAGGGGCAGGAAGTCCTATCGAGGGGTCGTTACCCTACCCGTGAGGAAATTCGCTTTATGTCCTACTATGCCATCCTCAAGGGGTCAGAAGGTGTCATCTTCAATTGCTATCGGTACGACTACGGGCCGGGAGTCCCGGGGGATGATATCAGCCCCAAGAAGAATCCCTCCCAGTGGCGAGCAGTCACGAGTGTGTCCAAGGAGTTAAAGGAGATGGTCCCCATCTTGCTGGCTCCCGCGCAGGAGGCAAAGAAAGCCGGAGTGACAATCAAGGGGCCGATTGAAATGATGGTCAAACAACACCAAGGAAAAACCTACCTCCTGACTATGAATCCGTCGCCAGAGCCTGTTTCGCTTCAGATCCGATTGGCCCCGGACCGGTTTCCCAACCCGACGGTCACGCTTCTACCTCAAAGGCAGCGCATCTCGTTGCAAAGCGGCTCCTTGGATACTCAGTGGAGCCCCTACGAGGTCCGCATTTATGAGATCGCCCGGGGTGGATCGTAAGGCGTAAGGGACGTTCTTCGGTGCACCCACTTAGTAGATCGTTGGTTTGTGAGAGGAGACTGTTCCCATGAATAGATTGATTTATCTAAGAAGGATGTGGGTGGCGCTGTTGGGAATTTCGTCGTTGGCGGGGACCGCGCGCCTCGCCTGGGGAGCTCAGGATGTTCCGCCCAGTTTCTTCGGACAACATTTTTTTCGTCCCGACATTCCGTGGCCTGCAGTGTCTTTTACAAGCCTCCGACTATGGGGTGCGGGCACATACTGGACAGACATCAACACTGCAGAAGGCCAGTACGACTGGACACACCTTGACCTTTTCTTGGACCTTGCGCGAGCTCACAACGTTGACCTGCTCTACACGTTTGGAGCCACTCCCCGGTGGGCTTCCTTAAGACCGAATGAGCCGTGGGAGGATCATCCTTTAGGAGGTGGTGGTGCTGCTCCGCCGCGCGATATGCGATACTGGGATGATTTTGTTCGAGCGATTGCCACCCATAACAAAAAACATGGTGGCAGGATTAAGTACTGGGAGATCTGGAATGAGTGGAACGCGCGCGAATATTGGACAGGGGATACCGCGACCATGGTCACCATGGCGCAACATGCCTATCGAATCATCAAATCCATTGATCCAAATGCGCTGGTACTCGCCCCCGATGCCGCCTCCGATGCCATCGCCAATGCTACCGAGGCTGACAATTGGGTGGCTGACTATACCAACCGGTTCCTATCTGCTGGCGGTGGTAACTATGCTGATGTGATCACCTTCCATGGCTACCGGCATCGCCCGGAGGATATTAACTCAATGGTCAATGCCATAAGAGTGGTGATGGCGGCCAACGGGCAAAGCGCCAAGCCACTCTGGGATACTGAGGGCAGTTGGGGGCAAAATTTTGAGTTACCCGACCTTGACGAGCAAGCGGCCTATGTGGCGCGTTCTTACCTCCTGCATGGGTCAAAGGGTGTCGAGCGTTTCTATTGGTATGGCTGGGACGGCTATGACGAATCTAAACCACGAAACGACTGGGGGACATTATGGGATCCCAGGCGTGGAGGGATACAAAAATCAGGAATCGCCTATCGAGAAGTCTATCAATGGCTCGTTGGAGCCACAATGACGAGTCACTGTGCAGTGCAGAGCGATGGCACAACATGGATCTGTGGTCTATCTCGTCCGGGAGGTTATGAAGCACAAGCTATTTGGAACACGGCGGGTAACGTGTCAATCCGGGCACCAAGCCGATTTAGACAGTATCGTAATGTAGATGGAAATAGCGTGGCCATACGAAGCGGCGGCTCCGTGACGATCGGAATGAAACCCATACTCCTTGAGACCCAGGCAAGCGAAGCCGCTCTACAGGTCTCCCCTCTTGCCCCGCGCCTCTATCCCAACCCTTGGCGCGCAGACAAACACGCGGGCACCCTCATCACCTTTGATCAATTGACCGGCAATGTCACCGTGAAGCTCTTTACGGTGTCCGGCCATTTGGTCAAAACCCTGTCGACCAGCAGCCCTTCCACCACCTGGGACCTCACCAACGACGCCGGGGACCCCGTCGCCTCCGGACTCTACCTCTACCTTCTGACCAACGACCAGGGTCAAAAGGTCCGCGGGAAACTGGCGGTGATCCGATGAAGTACGACGCGACGACGTGCGTATTGGGCGAACCCAGCAAGCAGGGAGAACTGTTCACGTGAATAGATTGATTTATCTAAGAAAGATGTGGATGGTACTATTGGGAATTTCGTCGTTGGCGGGGACCGCGCGCCTCGCCTCGGGCGCTCAGGAACCGTTCTTTCCGATTGGGTTGATGTTAGTTGATGATTATACCCCGCGTGATCCCAAAGATCCTCCGTCCAAAATCACCGTTTTGGAGGAATTCCCAGAAATTGCCAGGGTAGGATTTAATGTGATTCGCGTCGGTCGATTTGATTTCGGTGGAATTACTCCGGATGGAACTCCTCCGGAGTGGGGCAATACCGATGCGAACGCTCGGGTTCTTCTTGATACCGCTCAAAAATCAGGCCTGAAAGTGCTGATGGGGTTGTCATATGCGGATTGGATAATGGGGAAAGACCTCTCGAACGATCAGCTCAATCTTATTCTCAAGCGTGTTCGCGTGCTCAAGGACCATCCTGCGCTCTGGGGCTGGGTCCTCAATGATGATACGCCACAGGGAGGGATTCAAAAGGAGGGTGAAGGACTTGAGCCAGATCCTGAGAAACTCAGAAAAGTTAGGCGGGCCATTAAAGAAGTGGATCCCAGCCACCCACTTGTCGTTGGTCTCCCCGGAGTGGTCGATCAAAATTACGAGTATCGCGATATTGCGGATATCTATGAGCTGGACAACTTGGTTATTGGTTTTGAAGTGATTCCTCCTGGTTTTCCTCAAGAGTGGGAGGCGCATCCCGAGGATGTAGGAAAACGCGTTGATCTAGTTTATAACGTGATTGGCCCAAAGCAAAAAGTTATAGCCGACGTCCAAACCTACAACATGGCGAACGATTCTCTTTCTTGGGGGGGGCCGCCGGGCGATCCCAAACGCCTGCCGGATAATTTGGGGCGCTATCCTACGATAGCCGAGATGCGCTTCATGGCCTACGATGCTCTTATCCACAAATCCCAGGGAGTTTTCTTCAATTGCTATCGCTGGGACTATCAGAACTACGGCAGAGATGACGGGGAAGGTGGGGATGACGTAAGTCTTCGCGGGAATCCGTCCCAGTGGGAAGCCGTCTCCAGTGTTTCCAAGGAATTGAAGGCGATGACCCCTATCCTTCTGGCTCCCACGCAGGAGCCAAAGAAAGCCGGAGTGACAATCAAGGGGCCGATTGAGCTGTTGATCAAACACCACCAAGGAAGGACCTATCTCCTGACGGTGAATCCGTCGCCAGAACCTGTTCAGCGTCAGATCCGAGTCGCCCGGGACCGGTTTCCCAACCCGACCGTCACGCTTCTGCCGCAACGGCAGCGCATCTCGTTCGAACGTGGCTCCTTGGATGTCCAGTGGAGCCCCTACGAGGTCCGCGTCTATGAGATCGTCCCGGGTGGATCGTAAGGCGTAAGAGACGTTCTTCGGTACATCCCCTTAGACCTCAGCAAAACCTGGACAGAATGTCAGTCAGGATTTGTTCATTAAAACGTTACTATCCGCTGCTATGCTATAATGAGAGTAGCGAAATGGAAAAGGAGACTGTTCACGTGAATAGAACGATTCATCTAAGGATGTGGTACTGCGTCGATGCTACGCCTCGGTCCAATAAGGTCACCGAGGAATTTCCCGAGATCGCCGCGGCCGGCTTCAATCTCATTCAGTCCTATCACTTTGAGGGGGTCCACACCGCGACCGATGAGGACGCGAAGGCCTACCTCGATGCGGCTCAGCGGGCAGGCCTTCGGGTCCAGCTGGGGATTCAGCAGGAAGCGGTTCAGGACCCGCAAGACCCCCAGAAGCAGGACCTCGCCATCATTGAACAACGTGTCCGCACCCTCAAGGGCCACCCGGCCCTCTTTGGCTGGCATCTGTATGATGAGCCGGAAAACCCTGCGTATGGGAGAGGTCAGCCAGTCAACGTGGACCACTTTCTCCGGGCCTACCAGACGATCAAACGGCTGGATACCTCTCATCCCGTGGTGGGCCTTCCAGCTGCAGCGATCGACGACCAGTATGAGTATCTCAATGGCGCAGATTGGCTGATGCTCCAGTACTCGATGCTTCCCGAGGGGATCTATGACCATCCCTGGGCCTCTCTGGAACAGCTGCGGGAGGCCCATCAATCCTCCTTTTCGACCCTCGCCTCCAAAGGCATGCCTTTCCTCTGGGTGTTCCAGGCGTATAACCTCGCCAATGACCCCGATATGTGGCCTGATGTCAAAAAGCGCGTTCCCAATGCAGTGGGTCGCTATCCCACCCGAGAAGAGATGCGGTTTATGGCTTACAGTGGTATCCTCCAGGGGGCAAAAGGCGTCATCTTCAACTGTTACCGGACCGAGGATGGGAACGGAAAGTCCCTCGAGGACATTAGTCGCGAAAATAATCCGTCCCAGTGGGAGGCCGTTTCGAGTGTGTCCAAGGAGTTAAAGGAGATGGCCCCCATCTTGCTGGCTCCCACGCAGGAGCGGAGGAGCGCCGGGGTGACCCTCACGGGGGGAGGTTCGGTGGAGATGTTGATCAAACAACACCAGGGAAAGACCTACCTCTTAACGGTGAATACCTTGAAGCGTCCTGTTCAGCGTCAGATTCGATTGGCTCGGGACCGGTTTCCCAACCCGACGGTCACGCTTCTGCCGCAACGGCAGCGCATCTCGTTCGACAGGGGCTCCTTGGATGCCCAGTGGAGTCCCTACGAGGTCCGCGTCTATGAGATCACCAGTGTGGGGAGGCCGTAGGCCCCACAAAGATTCCCGCTGCCATCTTCTGGGTTTCCATTGCACTCGGTCTGAAAGCCCCGGAACACACCCCCGCCTATCATTAAAAAGTTAGTACAATAGCTAACAGAAAAACTCTTCAATCCCATGCCTGAGACCTTCACCGAACAAGAACGGAAAATCCTCGAACCCTTCTTCACGAACCTTGATCAACCGGTGTTCTGCCTGATCAACCTGCCGGAGGTCATCAAGGGCGCGGTGTTCTCCCGGTACAGCCGGTCCAGCAAAAGCCTTCGCCGCACCTTGCTGGATGATTTTATCAAGGATCCCAAGATGGAATTTGCCGAGATCGTGGGGAATACGGTGGGAAGCGGGGTGGACCTGTCCCGGGCCGTCCAGAAAGCCGAAGCCTTCTATGACCGGGTGTTGGTCGGATATGGGGATGACTCCGTGGCTGATTTGGCCGGTGCCCACATCGGCTGTGAAGGGGTATCCAACATCGTGAGCAAGGTGCTGGAAGATGCGCGGTTGACCTCGCCTTTAGAGAAATCCACGCGGTATGTGTGGTTCGACCAAAAGCAAGAGGGGGAGTACCTCTTCTACAAAGAGCCGGCCATCGTGCGATCGCAGTTCGCTGAGGCTTATGTGCGGTTGATGCACCTGCTGTTTGACACCTATGCTCAGTTAAAAGAGCCCCTGGTCACGTACATCCAGCAACGGTTAGGCCTGGATGACTTCCAATTCAAGGATCCGGAGGGGGGTGATGAGCTCACCTTTCGAGATGTGCGAGACCCTGTGAAACGCAAACAGGCGGAGGTCGCCTATCGGTCCGCCGTCCGAGCCGCCGCCTGTGATTGTCTAAGAGGGTTGTTGCCGGCCGCCACCCGGACCAACGTGGGGATTTTTGCGGATGGCCGCTCTTTCGAGTATCTGCTCACTAAACTCTACTCTAGCGAGTTCACTGAGGCCCGCGAGTTGGCATCCCAGATGCACCGGGAGTTAAACAAAGTCATTCCCTCGTTCGTCAAGCGGGCCAAACCTAGCCAGTACCTGACGGATACCCGCGCTGCCTTGAAACGGTGGGGGGAGGTCGTTCCTCCGGCTATCACCTGCCCTACCCACCAAGACCCCTCGGTGCGGCTCGATTGGTGTAGCCCAGAGGCCGAGGTTGAGGTCATTACGGCGATTCTCTTCCCGATCTCCCACCTTAGTTATGCTGAGTTAAGAAGGAAGGCCAAGGGGATGACGACCAACGAACGACGGAAGGTTCTGACAGAAGCCCTCCAGCGGAGAACCAACCGACGCGATAAGCCGGGTCGGGCGTTTGAGAACGTCTCCTATCGCTTTGAAATCGTGGCGGATTACGGCATCTACCGGGACTTACAGCGGCATCGGATGCTCACCCAAGACCGCCAGGTGCTGACGGTGAGGCACGGCTACACCGTCCCGTCAGAACTCAGGGAGGCAGGGCTGCAGGGACCCTTTGACCGCTGTATGGCGCAAGCAGCCGAGGTCTACGAGCAGATCTACACGATCTACCCCATCGAGGCGCAGTATGTGGTCCCCTTGGCTTTTCATATTCGATGGTACATGTATATGAATCTCCGAGAGCTTTTTCACTTTGCCGAATTACGGACTGGCAAGCAGGGACATCCTGCCTACCGCAAGGTGGCTCAACGGATGTACACCCTGGTGAAGGAAACTCACCCCCTGCTTGTTGAGTGGATGAAATACGTGGACCTGAATGACTATCCCTTAGGGCGGGGAGACGCCGAGGTCCGCACGGAGGCAAAACGAACAAAGCTGGAACATGTCTCCTGATGTGCAGGCGTTGTTTAACCAGTTGGCACCCCGGTATGATCGCTTCAACCGACTAGCCAGCCTTGGGTTGGATCGCTGGTGGCGCCGCGTCACCATCCAACGCATTCCACCACACGACGCGGGGGCGCTGTTGGATGTGGCCACTGGGACGGGGGAACTGGCGATCCTCGCAGCCCGCGAGCGACCTTGCCTGACGCGCATCGAAGGGTTGGACTTTTCGCCACAGATGCTGGCGTTTGCGAGGGAGAAAGCGAGCCGGGTTGGTCTCAAGGACAGGATCCAGTTGACGGAAGGGTGGGCCGAGGCGTTGCCGTATCCTGACGGTACCTTCACCTGGCTCACCAACGCCTTCGCGATGCGGCACGTCTGTTCCCGTCTGAGACAAGTCCTAGGAGAAATGGCTCGGGTGCTCACCCCCGGGGGGCAGGTCCTCATCTTAGAATTCAGCCGACCCACCTGGATGATGGCACGTGCAATCCATGGTGCCTATGTCCGTTTCGCCCTCCCCCGCCTCGGCCACTGGCTGACGGGGGAGACGATCCCATTTCACTATCTCCGTGACTCGATCCAGGGGTTTCTCGACCCCTTGGCATTCCTGACAACCCTTCGAGAGGCGGGGTTCTCCGCCGTCCAGGCAACACCCCTCACCTGGGGGACTGTCATTCTCTACCAAGGGAGAAAAACATGAACACCGCACGGTATTTCACGCCTGACGAGGTGAACGAACTGATTCCTCAATTGGAAGAGCTCGTTGATCGCATCCTCATGTGGAAGCACCGTGCTGAGGAACTCGCGGCGAAGTTAGGTCACTCCAACGGTGACCCGAAACGTGCTCCAGCAGCGACCCAACTCGCCGAAGAGGGGATTCTTGACTCTCAAGTCAAATTTCTGGTGGATTCCATTAACCAGGGGATTGGCGAGCTCCTCAAGGTGGGCGGGGTTATGAAGGATGTGGATCAGGGACTGGTGGATTTCCCGGCTTCACTCGCGGGCCGAGAGGTGTGGCTTTGCTGGCGCAAAGGGGAAAAAGCCGTCCGCTACTGGCACGGCCTTGAGGAAGGGGTCACCGGCCGCAAACCCCTCCCCCGCACCTGGCCAAAGCAGACTGCGCACTGACCGATAACGGAATGAGGTCCTGGATCAAAGCAAAGGCCTCCACGTTTGGATTCCAGAAAGTCGGCATTGCCCGCCTGACGGATCTCACTGAAAAAAAGCACTTTGAGGAGTGGCTCAGGGCGAACTTTCACGGGACGATGGGGTGGATGGCCTACGATCCGGAACGACGAGCAGACCCCCGCCAACACCTGCCAGACGCTAAGACGATCGTGTGCCTCGCCATGAATTACTATACCTCTCCCGAAGGGATTCCCTTATCTGGTCGAATTTCTCGGTATGCCTGGGGGGAGGATTACCACGAACTGCTGAGGGAACGGCTCGAGGCGTTCCAGCAACTGATCGTCCAGACGTTCCCTGGCGTTGTCGCCAAGGTCTGTGTAGATACCAGCGCAGTATTAGAAAAAGTCTGGGCGGCAAAAGCGGGGATTGGCTGGCAGGGTAAGCACTCAAATGTCATCACCAAAGAGCTGGGGTCGTGGGTCTTCCTTGGCGAGATCATCCTGAACGTTGAGCTCGAGCCTGATGCTCCTCAACGAGATCTCTGTGGGCGCTGCACCCGCTGTATTGATGTCTGCCCGACCGGCGCCATTGTCGCTCCCTATGTCGTGGATGCCAGACGGTGCATCGCCTACTTGACCATCGAACATCGGGGCATTATCCCACGAGAACTGCGTTCCAAGATGGGGAACCATATCTTTGGTTGTGATGACTGCCAGGACGTGTGCCCCTGGAACACCCACGCCCAGGTCACGCCAGAGGCTGCTTTTCACCCGAGGGAAGGCACCCTGGTGCCGGACCTCATTGAGCTCCTGAGCCTCTCTGAGGAAGCGTTCAATGCACGTTTTCGGCACAGCCCGATCAAACGGGCCAAGCGGTCCGGCTTCCTACGCAATGTGGCCATTGCGCTGGGGAACAGTCAGGCACCTGAGGCGGTACCCGCACTTAGCAAAGCACTGGAGGACCCAGATCCGTTGGTGCGGACCCACGTCGCCTGGGCGCTGGGCAAGATCAACACCTCCGAAGCACGCACCGCGCTCGCTCAACACCTAGCCATAGAAACAGACTCAACTGTTAACGAAGAAATTAAAACAGCCCTCCTAGATGACGTCTTGAAGACAGTTGCTCGTCTGTCCCCATGTCATGGATAATAAAGAGGTGGCGGCGGTTTTGGAAGAGATTAGTGCGCTCCTCGAATTAAAGGGGGAAAACCCCTTTAAGTGTCGGGCGTATGCCAACGCGGCCCGGACCATCGCCGGATTGAGCACGCAAGTCAGCACGCTGGTCAAGACGGGGCAACTGGTCGAGATCAAGGGCATTGGGGAGGGGCTCAGTGAGAAGATCACCGAGCTGGTCACCCGAGGACAGCTTCCGTATTACGAGGAGCTAAAAAAAAGTTTCCCGGCGGGTGTCCAGGACATGCTGCGGGTCCAGGGGCTGGGGCCCAAACGGGTGAAGGTCTTGTACGAAGAGCTAGGGATCAAAACCCTGCCAGCACTGGAGACTGCCTGCCGGAAAAACCGGCTCCTGGGCCTCGCGGGGTTTGGGACCAAGATGCAGGAGAATATTCTGAACGGCCTGCAATACCTGAAGCGCCACCAAGACCACTTTCTGTATGACCAAGCCTTCGAGGAAGCCCAGGCGATTGCGACCGCCCTGAAACAACATCCCGACGTTATCCGGTTGATCGTGGCCGGGAGTCTCCGGCGCCATAAAGAGATCATCAAGGACATTGATCTGGTCGTCAGCGCACGTCGCACTGAAGGGGTCATGGAGACCTTTTCGCGACTCCCAGATGTTGAAGCTGTTGCGGCCAAAGGGGATACCAAATCCAGCGTTGCCCTCCGGTCCGGCATCCGGGTTGATCTCCGGGTGGTTAACGATAAAGAGTTTCCTTACGCCTTGCACTACTTCACAGGTAGTGCGGAGCATAACACCGCCCTCCGTAGTCGGGCAAAAACCTTCAATTACAAACTCAATGAATACGGCTTGTTCCGCGGGGACCGCTTGATCCCATGCACGGATGAGGCGGAGATCTTCAAGGCACTCAAGCTGGCGTATATTCCCCCGGAACTCCGAGAAGATCAAGGGGAAATCGAAGCCGCGGAGCGGGGGACCCTCCCCCGATTGATCGAGGACGGAGACATCCGCGGGGTGTTCCACGTGCACTCCACCTGGAGCGATGGCAAGGCTCCGCTGAAAGACATGATTGAGATGGCCACTCGCCTGGGCTTTGAATACGTGGGCATCTCAGATCACAGCAAATCCGCCGCTTACGCCGGCGGGCTGAAAGACGATCAAGTGAAGCAGCAGCAAAAGGAGCTGGACCAACTCCAGCGGCAGTTTCCCCAGATCACCATTCTTAAAGGGATTGAGTCCGATATTCTTACCGATGGGGCTCTCGACTATCCCGAACGGATCCTAGCCGGCTTTGACTTCGTCATCGCCTCCATCCACAGCCGGTTTACCATGTCTGAAACCGAGATGACCAAACGGGTCATCACCGCCATCAAGAACAAACACACCACCATGTTCGGCCATCCGACCGGACGTCTCCTCCTTGAGCGTGAGGGATACCAAGTCAACATCCCCGAGGTGCTCAAAGTGGCGGCGGACCATGGAGTCGTGGTGGAGTTGAATGCAAACCCGCATCGCTTTGATCTCGACTGGCGCTGGGGCCAGCTCGCCAAGAAGCTGGGAGTTAAAATCAGCATCAATCCCGATGCGCACAGCACCGAAGGGTTGAAGGACGTCCGCTATGGGGTAGGGATCGCCCGTAAGGCCTGGTTTACCGCTAGCGACGTGATCAACACGCTCCCTGTCGCCAAGATGGTCAAATTTCTTCAGGCTCGCAAACTTAGATGAAGGGAACTAATCAAACCCCCTCACCCCCTCCCTCTCCCTCGAGGGGAGAGGGTAGGGTGAGGGTGAAGAAAATCATCGCGGCGCTGATGAAAACCTACCCCGACTCCAAGTGCGCCTTGAACTACTCGAATCCGCTGGAACTACTTGTGGCGACGATCCTCTCGGCGCAGTGTACCGATGTGCGAGTCAACCAGGTTACACAGACGTTGTTCAAAAAATATCGGACGGCCAAGGATTACGCCCAAGCCGACCCCTTCATCTTTGAACGAGAGATTCGTTCCACCGGCTTTTACCGGATGAAGGCCAAAAGCATTCTCAGCGCCTGCCGCATGTTAGAGGAACGGTGGGGAGGGAAAATCCCTGAGACGATGGAGGAACTCACCCAGTTGCCAGGGGTTGGTCGGAAAACCGCCAACGTGATCTTAGGAAACTGCTTTCAAGCTCAAGGAATTGTCGTTGATACTCATGTGAAAAGAATAGCCTCTAGGCTAGGGCTCACCAAACAGACAGACCCCGAAAAAATCGAGCGAGACCTCATGCCGATCATCCCCAAGAAAGACTGGACCCGGTTTGCCTTTCTGCTGATTGACCACGGCCGCGCCATCTGCAAAGCTGTCACCCCCCAATGTTTCCAATGCCCTATTGATCGCTTGTGCTCTTACCCGTTAAAGCGACAGATGCGGGGGGATGCGCTGGTACTAGCCTTACTATTAGCGACAGCGTTGCTGGCCATGGGGACTTTGGTGTCAATCCTGACGCAACTTCAGTCCAAACGGTCGTTGAACTACAACCAAGTTTTGAAGGCGAGAACACTGGCAGAAGCGGGGGTGGCCCAGGCGCTGTGGGTGATCAAGACCACGACCGGCCCTGTCAAAGAAATTAGTGGGGAATTAGGGGGCGTTGGGAAGTACCAAGCGGCCATTCAAATAGAGGACGGAGCGGTCATGATCCAGGCGGTGGGTAAGACCAGCGGCCTCC
>JACPXA010000132.1 GCA_016196785.1 Elusimicrobiota bacterium | reverse complement strand
TAGACTTTCAAGAAAGGCTGCCAATGACCTACATCGTCAGCCTGGTTGTTTGACCGTGATTTCGAGTTTGGCGCGTTCTGAGGCCCGGTGCTTCTTCAAGCGCTCTTTAAGTTGTCCGTCAGCGAGGGCGAGGATCTCAACAGCGAGGTACGCTGCGTTGGCAGCCCCATCGATGGCAACAGTGGCGACCGGGACGCCGCTGGGCATCTGGACAGTGGAATAGAGCGCATCCACCCCGTGAAGGGCACTCCCACTCAATGGGAGACCAATCACGGGCAACAATCCGTGGGCTGCGAGAATCCCTGCTAAGTGGTTGGCCATCCCGGCACCAGCGATGAGCACCTGGAGACCCCGCTCCTCCGCCTGCTTCGCATACTCAGCGACCCGGTCGGGCAACCGATGCGCCGAGAGCACAAGGAGTTCGTAGGGCACACCAAACGTCCGCAAGACGTCGGCGGCCTTCTCCATCTTCGGAAGATCACTCTGACTCCCCACGAGGATGCCTACCCGCGGCCGGCTCTCCGCTTCCACGCCCATCTGCCCTCCCTGTGGAATTAGCGTCCGGTGATCACAATGAGGCCGCAGCCGATACGTCCACCGGCGTTCCCAACAGGCTGACCAAAATCATCGGCCTTTTCGTGTACAATTACCGCTCTGCCACCTACGGCGTATTTGCTTCCGCTGAGCGAGACCCCCGGGATCACCGCTTCCAGGCTCGCATTGCCTTGCGGATCCGCCATGATATTCCCGAGATCGCCAGCGTGAGCGCGCTTTAATCCATCCTTGGGCACGAAGCCGTGGGGCACCCCACGGGGGTTGTAATGGCCCCCGGCGGCTTTTCCTTGCTCCTCACAACTCCCGAATTCATGGATGTGGAACCCATGGGTTCCTGGCGGCACATTCGCCAATTGCACCGATAGTTTTACCCCCCCTCTGGTGTCTTGAAAAGAAACCGTACCCGTGATCTTCGAGCCCACGTTGGTCCCTTGAACTTTCGCGACCCCCGCCGCGGCCCACGCGATGGATGGCCCCAACAGAATCACCAATACCACCCTTTGCACTCGCTGCCATAAGGTCATAGACCCCTCCTTGAGAGAAGTACATGGACAGTCATTGTATCCTAGCAATTTTCAGAAGTCTGGGGGAAGATGTCATCGCGGGTGATGGCGGCGTGGGACCCACCGCCAGACGCGATGGGCACCAGCTCTCCTCGGTCGAGTTCCCCTTATACTTCTCCCGAAGCCCTTCACCGGGGGAGCCCGTGAGGGCTCCCCCGAGCGTCAAGGCGTGGGATCTCACCGGCAGGGGATGCTTGGTTACTTCGCCGGGGTGGCCGGCGGGTTGGTCGCGGCCGGTGCGTTTTGTCCCATGGGGACGGGACACATCAGGGAGCGCATCGCGCCACAACGACCCAACCAGTATCCTCCGAAGCCCCCGATCAAGAGCAGAAGCAGCCCTAGGACGACCTTCATGCCACAGTGGCATGCACAACAACTTCCCTTTGTGGAACCTTCTTGGGACGTTTCCATCATTGTCTCCTTTTCCCCTCTGCGACATGGTCAGGGAACGGCTCGGCGTACGTCAACCGTTGACTTAACAACCACAAGGTGTTTTGGGACCCATGGTCATCACCTCCTTCAATCGCTATTCAGCTTCTCCAGATCGGCTATCCTCAGGGACAATCGTGAGGGTCAGCTTCTCATGCCCACGGATCACCGTGAGTGGTGCTGGAATTCCTACCTGCTGTTCCGTCAGGAGCCGATGCAAGGCATCAATGCCAGCCACCGGTTGACCGTTGTATCCCACAATGATATCTCCTTCCAGCACACCAGCCCGCTGAGCAGGGTTGTCATCTTCTATGGAGATCACCAAAATGCCTCGCTCCACCGGCAGGCGATAGAAACGAATGAGGCGGACCGGAAGAGGAACATCTTGACCCCCAACGCCAAGGTGCCCTCGTCTAATTCGGCCGTCCTTCATCAGCTGCCCAGCGACAAACGTGGCGGTGTTACTCGGAATAGCAAAACAGATCCCCTGGGCGGGTAGAATGATCGCAGTATTGATCCCGATCACTTCCCCGCGACCCGTGACCAGTGGGCCTCCGACGAGCTACGCGGGTTTCCGCTCCACCCTCCCCTGGGCCGCTGCCGGACATCAATATTGACCACCGAGGGGCTGACTTTCTCCGCCGCGTTCACCACCGCCTTCGAATAGGCATCAAGGAGCTGGTGGTCCGAAGGGACCACCACCTTAGGGTCCGACCCTGGTTCCGACTCTGACCCGTCCTGAGACACCCAGTGAATGGTTCGATTCATGGGCGGAACCCTTCCAGATATTTCATCGCCATGCGCTTCGCGTGCTCCAGCGCGCTCACCTGCTTCCTGGCCTTACAAAACAAGGTCGCTCCTTCATAGAGCGCCAACAGCCCCTCGGCGGCCTCCCGGGGTTTCAGACTCGGGGCGAAGTATCTCGCTCGCTGCCAACGCTTCAAAAAATCGGCCAGCTGTTGAGCCCAAAACTGGAAATATTCACAGATCTTCTCACGCAGTTTTTCATGGTCGTCGCTCAGTTCCTGAGCAAGGTTCCCAATAAAGCACCCTCGCGCGCAATGGTTCCGTTTCATGCAGGCGATGGTTTCTTCAAACATCGCCTCGACGGTCTTAATCGGGTTCTTCCCATCCTCTGCGAACTGGGCCGTCACCTGTTCCTTCAACCCATTGGTCACGAAGTCAAACACCGCAAGCCCCAAGGCTTCCTTGGTCGGATAGTAGTGGAACAGGTTCGCTTTCTTGATCCCGGCCGCGGCGGCGACCCCTTCCATGCTGACGCCCTTAAACCCGTGGCCATGGATCAACTGGAAGGCGGTCTCTAGAATGCGCGTTCTCGCTTCAAGATTCGGCTTCCGGCTCATGCCCGGGCCCCCTGACGATTACTGACCATCCACATGGTAATTATAACTCTTGTCTCCCCTCCTTGTCAATAGGGGGGACGTAGCTGCCTTTCTGCCTTATTACGCCGGCTGCGAAAGGCAATAAATCATAATTCAAGCCAGGCACCCAAGGTGTGTATGGGCCTTGTATTTTAGTGAAAGGTGTTGTAAACTTTTACTACAAGGAGGTGGAAAAATGAATACAGGTCGCTTCGGCGAGTTGTTGAAAGAATACCGCATCCGAAAAGGGTTGACCCTGCGTGAGTTTTGTATTCAAAACGGGTTTGACCCAGGAAATATGAGCAAGATGGAACGTGGTTTGCTTCCACCTCCCTCCCACGAAAAAATGGAGAAGCTAGCACAGGGCCTCGGTTTGAGGCCAGGCAGTCCAGAATGGGACACTTTTTTTGATGCGGCCTCGCTGGAACGCGGTCAATTGCCCCAATATGTCTTGTCCAATGAACAACTACTCCAAAAACTCCCTATTTTCTTGCGAACTTTGAACAATAGGCGCATCACCCCTGAGAAGTTGGACGAACTGATTGAGAAACTGAAAAAAGCTTGAATCTTCCTAAGCTCAGCGCTCCTTTTTTCTCCTATGAGGATATCCGCCGCAAGACCGAGAAGTTTCTCACAACGTATCATGCTTCTATGACAGTTCCTGTGCCCATCGAGTTCATCATCGACAACCACTTTCGGATCAACATCGTCCCCGCCCCTGGAATTCGGGAAAATGCCGATGTGGACGGTGTGATATCACGCGATTTCAAAGAAATCTGGGTGGACGAAAACGTTTATGAAAACAACCCTCACCGTTATCGTTTTACCTTGGCTCATGAAGTCGGGCACATGATATTGCACGAACAGATTTATAAATCCCTTCAATTCCAATCCATCGCGGACTGGAAGCAGAAGGTCCCGGCTCAATTTGAAGAGAGGGAATACAGCTACTTTGAGATACAAGCCAACTCGTTTGCCGGACTGGTGCTCGTGCCGCCGGCCTCTCTGCCTCCCGTATTTCAAAAGGCTGTTCAACAGGCCAGCCGGTTGCTGCAGGACCGGAACGTCCTCTTCAGCAAGAACAATCCAGTTATCCAAGGCTACGTCGCCCGGTTGATTGCCGATCAGTTCGACGTTAGCCCTGACACGGCGGAAATTAGAATTGCTCGTGACAAATTGTGGGATTCCATATGAAACGGCTGCTCGACGCCGTAATCTCTGAACGCCGACGCGAAGATAATCTCCCTGCGAGGTGTCGTACCCAGTATTTTTGGGGGGGTAGAGGTAGGGGACGTAGTGGCTTTTCTTCTCTATTACAACAACTACGAAAAGTACCAAAGCGGCTACGTCCCCTCTACGTTGCTGCTGATGAACGGACGATTGAGATGATCCAGCAAAAGCGGCAAGCCAAGATGTTTGGTAACGACAAAGACACGCACCTGTTCGTCGGTAATCAGCACCGCTTCAAGACCTTGATGGTTCTTGGCATCTTCTGGCTGCCAAAGATAGTTGCGTAGGGATTGTGGGATAGTTACATGACCGAAGTGGGGATCACAAACAAAGTCTTATGGGTTTGGAACCACTTACTAAGTGTACGCCTACGCCATATCTGTTTGAACCCCGCACACAGAGGTATGGGGCAGGAGAGGTTTAGAACTGTCTATGCACCTCTACGGAAGTTGTTGCTCGATATCCACATTACTAGTTGGAGTTCCGTGAGGTACCCCTATTTCAAGATGAGGCTAAAAAGGGCGTTTCCCTATCTGAAACGCGGCGCTCTTGGACCGTTCATGAAAACTCTCTGCGACAAGGGCATCTCTGCAAGCGGGTCTGTAGTTGAGTATGGGTCGTATCCGTTGGACGAAATCAAAACGGTGGTAAAAGAGAAATTCATTTACTGCGATAGCAAGCTTGTTGACCTCCTCCAATCCGCGTTGAGGTTAAGACTGGAAAGACATGATGAGGCTGATGATGAGTTGGAATGGGCGGATAAAGCTTTGTTAGATCACATTTGTCGAGAGTACGACAGATTAGCAAGACGCGTTACCTGAGCATAGGACTCCGCATTGGACGTCCCGCATTCCCATGCGTAACCTTGATAAGACGGTATAGTAGAAGTAGCGGACGTAGCTGCGCTTACGAACTTATTGCAATTGCCAGAAGAGGAAACTATAAATATCGGTCCATTCTTGAATTTCTTTGTCTAGCGGTTTCCCGGCCCCATGCCCCGTTTTTGGCTCTACCCGGAGAAGGACAGGTCGGCTAGAGCGCGAGGCCCATTGAAGGGCGGCGGTCATTTTTCTGGCGTGCATCGGATCTACGCGAGTGTCGGCTTTGCCGATCGTGAGTAGTACACTGGGATAGGCGACCCGGCGCACATGGTGATACGGTGAATACGCCTTGAGCCAGCGATACGCTGGGGGGTCTTCCGCGGACCCATACTCGGCGATCCAGAGTCTTCCCACAAGTGAACGGTGGTAACGTAACATATCGGTCAGCGGCGCACGGCCGATGACCGCCTTACACAAATCGGGGCGTTGAGTCATCACGGCTGTCACCAGGAGTCCACCGTTCGATCCCCCCAGCAATGCGAGTAGGTCAGGACGGGTGATGCCTTCTCGAACTAGGTATTCGGCTGCCGCGATGAAATCATCAAAGGTGTTCTGCTTTTTGTCGCGCATCCCGGCCTGGTGCCACGCCTCCCCGTACTCCCCCCCGCCGCGCAGGTTCGTTACCGCGTAGACCCCGCCCCGTTCCAGCCATACCAGACTCTGGGGCTGGAAGCGTGGCTCCAGACTCGTATTGAACCCCCCATATCCTGTGAGAATGGTTGGGGATGGACCGTGTCCACCCCGCTTCGACACGATAAACATGGGAATGGCTGTCCCATCTTTAGAATAATAGCGAACTTGCCGAACCTGATACGTTGAGGGGTCAAACTCCATGGGGGTAAAATCCACAACCTCAAGCCGTTTCCCAGAAGGCCGGTAAACGAACAGGGTCGTTGGGGTAAAGAATGATTGATATCGAAAGTGGACCAAGGGGCTCACCGGGTGCCCTTCCAGTCCCGACACAGTTCCCACCCCAGGCAACGGGATTTCCTGACCAGCCTCGCCATCAGGGGTCACCAGTCGAATCCTGGAGGTCGCGTCAGACAGTTCGCGCAACGCCAAATACCCACGAGTCACCTGGAAGTCTTGGAGGATTCTCTGGGATTCCGGGATGATGTCATGCCACCGTCCCCGCTGTCGGCTCCTTAACGTGACTTCGGAAACGCGGTACCGAGGGGCCCCCGCATTGGTCCGAATGTAGAGACGATCTTTTGTGATTCTCCCTGTATAGACGGCTTCCCGTCCCTCACTGACCTTGAACGCCCTTAAAGAATGTTGTAAATCCAGAACGACCAACTCGGATTTTGACCACCCTTGCCAGACGGTAATCAGGAGGTACCGCCCTTCTGGAGAGACTGTGACTTCTGGCCAGTCTTCTTTGGCACGGCCTTCTCCCCAGATAAGCGGATCTGTCTCCGGATCTGTCCCCAATCGGTGGAAGTAGACTTTCCGATGATACTGTTCCTCGCCTTTCGGTACGGTCCCGGGCTTGGGGTAACGCGTGTAATAGAAGGATCGGCCATCAGGCATCCAACTGACGCTACAGTCACTGGTTCTTTCAATCCGGTCCGGGAGATCCGTGCCGGTATCAACTGCTCTGACATGCAAGGTGCTGTTTTCGGTTCCCCCCTGGGAAAGACCATAAGCGACCAAGGTGCCATTGGGTGACGGTTCCCACCAATCCAGCGATACGGTACCATCTGGGCTGAGGCCGTTCGGGTCAATGACACTGTGTAGGTCAGCGGTGGGTGTACGGACGTACAACGCCGGCTGATTCTGAGCCCCCTGTCGCTTGGTATAGAAGAGCCGGCCGTGGCGCCACTCTGGATCTCCTAGCACGCCTGCGGACATAAACCCCTGCAGACGCGTAGAGACCACCTCCCTACCTGGGAGTTGATCCAGTATGAATCGAGTTCGTCGGTTTTGGGCGTCAGTCCACACCTGGACTTGGGGGGAGTCCCCATCCTCCAACCAGCGATAGGGGTCGGCGACTTCTTCCCCATGGAGACGGTCGATGACCGCCTCTCGCTTCGTCACTGGGACTTCGACGGCCCCTTGGGAGACGACGCCAGCCCCAACAGATGCTACCCATCCGACAACCAGACAACACTGGTATATGCCACACTTGCGGTGCAGGGTTATACCTCCAAAACGTAGGAATTCCGTTCCATCATAACTTATCATGTGCAAAAAGCAAAAAGAGCGAAAAGTGCGAGGATGTCCCAGGCACAAAACTCTTTACGTCACCCATGCTAGGATGAATAGGGAAATGAGGTTCGAAGAAACATGATCAAAAAGATCATTTCTGGGGGACAGACGGGGGTAGATCGGGCGGCGTTGGATGTTGCCATTGAGCTAGGCATTCCACATGGGGGGTTTTGTCCGCGGGGACGGAAGGCGGAGGATGGACGGATTCCGGATCGGTATGTGTTAACTGAAACGGATTCAGAAGACTATGCGGTTCGGACTGAACGGAACGTGGACGCTAGCGATGGCACCTTGATCTTGTTTTTCGGCGAGATGAGCGGCGGGACATTAATAACCAACGAGCTGTGTCAGGTGAAGCGGAAACCAGTGTTCGTTGTGGATTTGATGGCGCTTTCACCAGAAACGCCTTGGGCGTTCCGCACATGGTTCCAGACGAACGGAATTCGCGTGTTGAACGTTGCCGGGCCGAGGGCATCTCAAACCCCTGCCATCTATTCAAAAGCGAAGACCTTATTGACTCACCTCTTCACTGCGATCCGTCAACCCTGAGTCGCCCGCCACGGACTCTGAACTTTGAACTCTGATCCCGTGTTACCCCGTGTTAGCCGAGGATGAACATAGTGACCAGCATGGGCAGCCGCTTTACGCCGTTAACACCCATAGTGACATCCTTCAAAGACCGGTGTGAACCTGTCGTTCTTCAGCGAGAAAATTTTGAAGGAATGGCTTTCATAGCCATCCACCCGATAGAACAGTTCCGCGTTGCCGTCATCATCCATGTCTATGGTGTCCACGAGTGTGTAGGTCAGGTTGCCTTTCCCATAGGGATCAAACCCAGGGTCCCAGGAGATGAGGTCCAATACAGGTTTGGGCGGCGCCTGAGGGGTCCACTGGAACCAGGAATCAAGCTTGACGGTCGGAATATAGGGTGGGCGTTGGGGGTCAAAAATTCTCTTTAGATGATCCCACCGTTTTTCAAAGCGAGCTCGGTAGAAGAGATCGCCGTCTCTGGCAAGGGCATAGGCCCTTCTCTCAACCCTTCTCACCGGTCCTGAGGACAGGGGTATGGTCGTATCTTTGAGCGCCACAGCGATTTGTTCTTCTGCGTGTCGCTGGACTTGAGTGGTGAAGTCTTGGTCCGGAGGTTCTTTTACGTCAATTCTCCACCAACGGTCTATCCGCCACGTGGAAGATACCGGGGGAGACGCGGTTACTAAGGGATTGCCGACAGGCAAACCCATCCGGTCAGTTGGATTGAGTCGTCTAAATTCACCAAGTCCGACTGTGACAGGACAGCATGATCTTTGCGAGCTTGTGGTTTTTCTGACGACAAACTCACCGACAACTTGCCCGTCTTTGAACACGGTGTGGACTTCCCCAATGGTGAGGGGCGATGGAGGCGTTTGTCTACAGTTGATGTGTTGAGTTTCCATGAATGCCCCATTGACCAGGCGAACGATGGGAAACAATTCTAATCGGTACTCGAAGTTCCTACCATCCGCGACCCATTGGAGCAACCCGATGATTCGCGTGCTTGATATTCTGCTGTCACCGGAGGCTAGTTCCTCCGTTTTGCTATGTTGGGCAGAGGACAGTTCGCAACCGAGCAGAAGGAAGACCGCTAATCTGAGGATTCTTAAGGACGCATTCATTGTGGAGTATTTTACCTTAACGCCATCCCTTTCGGAATAGCGACTAGCAGACGAAACCAGCGCTGCCCGGCTAGGACTCGAACCTAGAGCTTTCGCGTCCAGAGCGCGACGTGCTACCATTACACCACCGGGCAAAATCTGGTCGGCGGGTCAGGGTTTAATGATCTCCGGCCCTTTGCCGGAACCTGTGCCGGGGGGAAGAATGATCTCTGGCCCGGTCCTTGGCTTGGACACGGCCTCGTTTCCTTGAGACGTGTCGGCTTTGGCCGCTGTTTGTTGTCCCTTCAAGGCTTCGTCAGCGAAATTGAGCTTCAGATCGGCGAGGACGTTCGAGAGCAGGCGGTGCTCCTTATCGGTGAGCCGCCCCTGGGTCTTGTTCTCCAACATGGAAAGGAGCTCGATGCTGAACCTGGCCTGTTCCAGATCGCGCTCGATCTTTCCGGTCGCCGGGTTGGGGACCTTGCCGAGATAGGCCATGGCCGAACTGGAGAGGGAAAGGACCAATGTCACAAAATAAGGGTCGGCGGCTTCCTCTGTCATGGTCGGACTCCCAAAATGAGGGAACGGGCGCGGCGGAGTCGGGTGACGACGCGGGACTTTCCCAATAACGCCAACAGGCCAAAGAGGCTGGGCCCCTGGGTGCGGCCCGAGACCGCGACACGCAGCGGATGAAAGACCTTGCCCGTTGCGATCCCCCGCTCCTTGGCATACTGGCGGCATACCTGCTCAAAGGCCTGCTCGGAAAAATCCGTCATGGCTTCGAAGCGCTGGGCCAGATCCTCCAGCACCTGCTCGGCCCCCTGAGCCTTCAACACCTGGTTGACCGCGGCGGGGTCGTAGGCGATCTCCTCTTGGAAGAAAAACTCGGTCAGGTGAGGGACCTCATCGAGCCGTTTGATCTTCTCTTGCTCAAGCGCCACCGCCTGGGTCACCAGCCGCTGTGTCGCGTCATCCCCCGTCTCCGAAACGAGGCCAGCTTTCTGGAGGAACGGCAGCGCGCGTTTCGCAAGTTCCTCTTTGGAGACTTGCCGGATGTACTCTCCATTCATCCAAAGGAGCTTCTGGGGATCGAAAATCGCTGGATTTTTCCCGCACCGCTCTAAGCTAAACTTCTCGATGAGCTCCGGCAGCCGAAAGAGCTGCTGGCTGTCTTCCGTGGACCAGCCCAAGAGGGCGAGGTAGTTCACCAGCGCCTCGGGGAGATAGCCTACGTCCTTGAACTCGATCACCGCGGTGGCGCCATGCCGCTTCGACAGTCGAGAACCGTCCGGCCCGAGGACCATCGAGAGATGCGCCCATTGCGGGGGCTCCCAGCCCAGCGCGCAATAGAGCTGAATCTGCCGCGGGGTATTGGAGAGGTGGTCGTCACCGCGAATGACATGGGTGATCTGCATCGCATGATCGTCAAGCACGACGGCGCAGTTGTATGTGGGGACGCCTGAGGTCTTGAGCAACACGAAATCGTCTAAGAGGGCGTTTTCGAATTCGACATCCCCCCGCACTAGATCATGAAACCGTGTGACCCCCTCAGTGGGCATGGCGAAGCGGACCACCGAGGATTGGCCAGCCCGGTCCCGGGCACTCCGATCCTCGGAGCTGAAGCGACGACAACGGCCATCATACTTGGGCGGTCGTTTCTCAAGCAATGCGGTCTGTCGCATCGCCGCGAGCTCCTCTGGAGTACAGTAACAGGGGTAGGCTTGGCCCTTCGCGAGGAGCTGATCTATAAATGAGCGATACTGCCCCAGGCGTTGCATTTGAAAGTACGGACCAGACGAGCCCCCCACCTCGGGCCCTTCGTCCCAATCGAGCCCCAACCATCGAAGGCCCTGAACAATGGCGGCCAGCGATTCATCGGTGGACCGCACCTCATCGGTATCTTCGATGCGGAGGATGAAGGCGCCCCGCTGACGTCGGGCGAAGAGCCAGTTGAAGAGCGCTGTCCTCGCCCCCCCAATGTGGAGGAAGCCCGTCGGGGAGGGAGCGAACCGAACCCGTACCACTATGGAAAGAGCGTCATGGGATCACCTTGTTGAGGGGGTATTCGATGATCCCCTGGGCGCCAGCCCGTTTCAAGGCGGGGATGAGCTGTTTGACCGTCTGTTCTTCGATGACCACTTCAATTGCCGACCATCCCCTCACCGCCAAGGGTGAGATCGTCGGCCGTTTCAGCGCCGGAAGGAGGCGCAGGACACCCTTGAGGGAACGGTCTGCCACGTTCAACTTGAGCCCGACCATGCCCTCCGCGGCAAGCGCTCCTCGTAAGAGGATGGCGAGGTTCTCCATCTTGTGACGCTTCCAAGGAACTCGCCAGGCAGCGCGATTGGCAATAAACCGCGTCGTGGATTCGAGTACCGTCTCCACGATCCGCAGGTGGTTAGCCCGTAAGGAGGACCCCGTCTCCGTGAGTTCCACGATGGCATCCACCAGCTCCGGCGGCTTGGCCTCCGTCGCTCCCCAGGAGAACTCAACCTCTGCCCGCACGCGATGCTTGGCCAAGTACCGCTTCACCACATGGACCACCTCGGTGGCGATGCGTTTCCCCCGTAAATCTTTCACGCGACGCACCCGCGAAGTCTCTGGAACCGCCAAGACCCAACGAACCGGCCGATACCCGGCTTTGGCGTACTGGAGCTCGCAGACCTCGTGGACTCGGACGCTGGTCTCCACGATCCAATCGTAGCCGGTCAACCCGGCATCGAGGACGCCCTCTTCCACATAGCGAGGGATCTCTTGCGAACGGATCAAGCGCAGCGACAGCTCATCATCGTCGCAGGTTGGAATATAGGAACGTTCGCCAACCGCGACCTTGATCCCGGCCTTACGGAAGAGTTCGGTCGTGGACTCCTGCAAACTGCCTTTCGGAAAACCTAACCGTAGCTGCGGCATACCGTCATTATAGCACGGTAGGAAAGGCGTGGATGAGGCGGTGGGTGATGGGGCCGGGGCGGCCAGTCCCGATCCGGCGTCCATTCACGCGGGTCACCGGGAGTATATCCAGGAGGGTGCTGGTGAGAAAACACTCTTCCGCGTGGAATAACGCGCGCGGCCGAAGCCGTACTTCTCGAGTGGGGATCCGGAGCGCACGAGCCAATTGAAGGACCTCATTCCGGGTCACCCCCGCAAGGATCCCGGTCTTGAGCGCCGGGGTCTCGAGGACCCCCCGCCGCACGATAAAGACGTTGCTCGTGGTCCCCTCCGCGATGAATCCCTGGAGACTCAATAACACGGCATCAAAGGTGTGGGCTCTCTTCGCCTCGATCTTCGCGAGGATGTTGTTCAGGAAATTCGTGGACTTAATGCGCGGGGAGAGCGCTTGCGGCGCGTTGCGCCGCGTGGTGGCGAGAATGACGCTGACCCCCCGCTCGTAGAACACCTTCGGCTGTGGCCGATAGCGCCGGGCGATGAGGACCAGCGTGGGGCGCCGGCAGAGCGCGGGATCCAGGCCAATCGGGCCTGGCCCGCGGGAAACCGTCATCCGGACCATCGCTTGGCCGCGCGTCAGCCGATTGGCCCGAATGACCCGATGAATCGCATGGGCCAACTCAGTATCCGACCAGGGTAACGTCAGCGCAATCCCCCGGGCTGACTCCGCCAGGCGCCGCAGGTGTTCTTTGCACCGGAAGGCTTCCCCCTCCCGTACGCGCAGCGTCTCATAAATCCCGTCCCCATAGAGGAAGCCATGGTCGAAGACAGAGACCGCTGCCTGGGATTCAGGGACAAGCCGCCGATTCAGGGAGATCAGCATGTGACGAACGCCCTCACGCGGTGGAGACGTGGTACCTGGTGGGCTCGGATCGCCGCGAGGAGCGCCTGCCCTTTGTGGAGGGTTTCATGGTACTCGCGGGTGGGGTCGGAGTCCGCCACAATCCCGGCGCCGACCGAGAAGGAGAGCCGCTCACCCTGGAGGATGAACGTCCGAATCAGGATGTTGAGGTCGAGCCGCCCAGTGAAGCTGAGGAACCCTGCTGATCCGCAGTACGGCCCTCGCCTTGCCGCTTCCAGAGTCTCAATGATCTGCATCGCCCGGATCTTGGGGCACCCCGTGATCGTTCCTCCAGGAAACAGCGCCCGGAGCGCGTCGAACGCGGTCTTTCCCTCGGATAAATACCCCTCGACATGGGAGACGATATGCGTCACGTGGGAGTAGCGCTCCAGCACCATCCGCTCCGCGACCCGCACCGTGCCAGGAATCGAAACTCGCCCCAAGTCATTCCGCTCGAGATCAACCAACATGATATGCTCCGCCCGCTCCTTCGGGTCCAAGAGGAGCTCCGCACTTAACCGCTGGTCTTCAACAGGATCCCCGCCGCGCGGACGGGTCCCAGCGATCGGCCGAGTCTCGTCCACCCGCCCTGAGACCCGCAAGAGGAGCTCCGGCGAACAGCTCACCAACGTGACTTCCGGGAACCGCAGATAACACGCGTAAGGGGAGGGGTTGATGCGCTTGAGGCTTTGGTACAACGTCCACGGGTCGCCCTCGCACCGGGCGACAAATCGCTGGGCCAGGTTTGCCTGGTAGATGTCCCCCGCCGCAATGAACCGTTTGGCCTGCCGCACCATGGCTTCAAAGGCCCCCTGAGACATCTCCGGGTGGGCTGAACCAATCTTCAGGGGCACTCCTGTGCTCCCCCCTATCCCATTGAGCGAAGCCGTCAGCCGGTAGGCAAGTTCTTTCAGCTGCCGCCTGCCTTGCGCAAACGACCGACGGAGGCCCGGCAAGGACCGATCCTGAATCCGCACACAAGCAACCAACCAGGCTCGGCGAGGCTTGTGCTCAATCAGGATCCCTTCGGTGAAGAATCCAAAGAGGAAATCGGGGAATTGTGACTCCGGCGTCGCTGGACGGGAACGGAACCGAATCGCGGGATCAAAGAATCGCCCGCACTCATACGCAAAGTAGCCGACCGCGCCACCCCACCTGTCCGGCATTCCCGGAATGTGCGGCCCCCGATACGTGCGAACCACCCGCTCAAGCACCACAACGGGGTCAGTGACGGTGTGGGTGACGCGGGACTTCCCGGGCACTTCCCGCCAGACCTGATGACCTCTCGCGCCGACGACCAGATGGGCAGGGCCGGTGGACACATAGGAGAATGTCGCTTGGGGCCCCGGTGAGGCGCTGTCTAGGAGTGCCCAGCGCGGCTCGCCCGCATTCAACCGCCACGCCCAGGTGAGATCCTCTGGCAGCGGGTCAGGCCACTGGACCCAAAACGGGACGATGGGATGGCCACGAGCCGCGCGACAAAACCAGCGAAAGGACGGAGTCATCATTCCTCAGGGGGTTTCTCTCTTACTGGTGAAGCGGACCATCCAGAGACAGCATCACCAGCCCCGTGGCTAACTTCGGGTAGAAATAGGTTGATTTCGGAGGAAGACATTGGGGATCGCCGCTTGTGGCGATCTGCATGATCAGGTCCTTGCGGGGCGGGGGCAGCATAAAGACTACCCCTCGCCGACGTCCCCGGATCTCACGAACCAGCGCGGCGGCGTCACGGCTGTAGCTGAACCGCTCAGGGGGGAGTCGGTTCCCCAAAAGGACCCCATGCAGCCAGGCCACTTCGACCTCCTGGCGGCTTTTTGCCGTCAACAGATACCAGGATTCACGACCCTGAACGCAACGGAACATCCCAATCCTCGGGATCCGTGGCGGCACTCGGTCAATGGCGGCCTTCAACCCCGCAATGGAGGGGATTTGCGTAACGGTGGCTTCATGTTGGATCGCCGTTGGCCAGCGACCACGCCACGGATCTTCCGTAAGCGCCCGGTGAGTGGGCAAGATCACCACACCAGGATCAGCGATGGAGCACAAAAACGTCAACACGTATTGGAACGCCGGCGGCCCGGAACTGGCGGCGACCCACCGCGCGCCTTTCATGCGCCGCGCCTGACGGGCGCGTTCCTGGGCGTAGGCCCACGCCGTCTCATACCGGTGGTGGCCATCTGCAATCATCACCGGCTTAGGGATCGCTACGGGCCGCAGGAATTGTTGGAGCGTGGCGATTTCCTCATCCCTGGTCACCCGCCACAGCTGGTGTTGGACGGTTCGATCCAAGGGGTCGCTGACATCCAGCAGGAACCGCTGCCCATCGGCCGGGTGCCTCACCAGCTGGCGAAGGTGATCCGCGAGCGATCCCCGGGGATCTGCCACGACCCCAAAGATAGGGCTGATATTGGCCTTCACCGCGCGGAACAACCGCAGGCGGTCGGCCTTCGGCTTGGGCAGGGTCCGTTCATGCGGGGCGATCTCACCGGTCCACGGTTCCTCCACCCGCAGCGCGCAGAAAAATCCAACGCGGCTGAATGACTTCCCATCCAGCGAAAAGGTCTGCTGATAGAGGTACAGCGCGGGACTGGGATCACCCTTCAGCACCCCGAGCCGTTGCCAGCGACGAAGGAGCGCCGCCGCCTGCTGATATCGGTTTCTGTCTCCTGAGCCCTTCGGCAACTCGAGATGGACCGCGTTGTAGGGATGCAGACGGGTGATCAGCGCCCGGACCTTCGGCGAGATCACATCGTATGGGGGACACAGCACACGGCTAAGGTCGGGAACGTTCTTCGGTTGGAAACGCAGCGCACAGAACGGCTGGATGTCAACCACGGCCTGTTCCCAGCTCAGCAAACGTCAGACGAGCCGCCTCAATGGTCCGGTCAATGTCCTGCTCGGTGTGGGCAACGGACACGAAGGCTGCCTCAAACTGCGATGGCGGGAAGTACACCCCTCGCTTCAGCATCCCTTGGAAAAACCGAGCATACCGTCTTGCATCTGCTCGTCGGGCAGTCCGTTCATCCACGACCGGTTCCTGGGTAAAAAATACGGTGAAGAACGACGCGACGGAGTTCATGCGGATGGGCACCCCGTGGCTCCAGGCGGCCGTCCTGACTCCTTCCACCAAGCGTCGGGTGAGTTGTTCGAGCCGGGCGTATCCCGCCCGACGTTGCAACAGGGTTAACGTCGCCAGACCGGCACTCATCGCAATAGGGTTGCCGGACAGCGTTCCAGCTTGATACACCGGCCCCAACGGCGCCACCCACTTCATGAGTGTCCGATGACCGCCGTACGCCCCTACTGGAAACCCGCCTCCGATGATCTTTCCCAAACAGGTGAGATCCGGGGCGAGCCGGTACTGCGTCTGCGCCCCGCCGAAACCCAACCGGAAGCCCGTGATCACCTCATCAAAGATCAATAGCGCCCCATGCCGCGTGGTGAGCGCCCGGAGTTCCTCCAAAAAGCCCGGCTGGGGAGGCACGACCCCCATATTCGCGGCGACCGGTTCCACAATGACCGCCGCGATCCGATCTCCTTCTTTCTGAAAAAGCTGTCCCGCCGCGGTCAGATCGTTGTACGGCAGGACGCGTGTCGCTTGCGTCACTGCGTGAGGGACCCCCGCGGAGCTGGGTACCCCCAACGTCAAAGCGCCTGAGCCCACCTGAACCAACAAACTATCCACATGCCCGTGATAGCAGCCTGCGAACTTCACGATGATGTCCCGCTGGGTCGCCGCCCGTGCCAGGCGAATCGCCGACATCACCGACTCCGTCCCAGAACTCACGAACCGAATCTGCTCAACAGACGGCAACGCCTCACAGATCAGTTCGGCCAGCCGCAGCTCCGGTTCTGACGACGCCCCAAAACTGGCCCCCCTCGTCAGCGCTGACCGCACCGCCTTCAGCACCGCGGGGTGGGCGTGTCCCAAAATGAGCGGCCCCCACGACCCGCAATAGTCAACGTAGCGGTGTCCATCAACGTCCCACAGCGCGCTCCCCCGCCCCCGGGCGATCCACCGGGGCACCCCCCCCACCGCCTTGAACGCCCGTACCGGCGAGTTCACCCCCCCGACCAACACGCGCTGTGCTCGTCGAAACAGCGCCTCTGACCGACGATCGCTCGTCGTCATACCGCCACATTATACACGATTCGCTGTAGTCACTGGGGAAGGGAATGAAGCCTGTTTCTTGACTACCTAGGTGCTCCGGAGACGGGACCGGCGGTCGTCCCAAAGACCTTGCATTGTTTCCTCGAGTGACCCCTTTGTGGGCCGCTCGTCAGTTTCCTTCCGGTCGGTTCCCGTTGATTCAACAGGCCGTCGGTCGAACACATCGCGCGCCAGGCGGGCTGAAGCCTCGGGGGGCGCGCCGAGGCCAGGAAGGCGAGCGACGGCATACTTGACGACGGAACGGTATGCCGAGCGAGCCTGACGCCGCCGCAGGCCGCCCTCCCGAGGCTGCAGCCCGAGGAGGGTTTCGGGATGAGTTCTAGCCCTCTTGATCCATTCGAAAGTCAACACGGCCACTGCCAGCCAAGCTAAGCTCAAAGAAATGCCAAGACTCCCCAACAGGCCTACTGAAAATTGATTTTGGCTCTCTCTTTCCAAGTGCTTCAAGAGTTGAGCCAGCAAGGTGTGAAGGTCCCGAGGCGCTTCCACAAACTCCCATCCAGCGTCATACGGTACCATCACCCGCTGATCACGCCAGTAACCGCCCAGATAGTCACTGGGCCTCGTCCATGGGCTGATCCTCAGGAGATCACGCAGAATCTCTTCCATCAGTTCCTCATTAACCGTTCTCGGTGGTAACGAGAAGAGCGCGTGGAGGAGTCGGTCGCGGGCTTTAGGGAGCACTCGGCCGTAGCGATCTTGAACCTTTTCTGGCGATCCACCGTATAGATGGTCTAGTACCTCAAGCGCCTTTTCGCGGACGGCCAGCACCTGACTGGAGAGCGCGCGCTCGCGTTGGACGAGTTGTTGCAGCGAGGATTGTGGATTGTGTTCCTTGGCTGAGAACGCGCTGAGGTAGCCCACATAGACGAGCTTCCAATCGGCATCTGAGTGTCCACCGATATCAAAGATCAATTGGTCGAACAACACCGGGTTATAAATGACCGATTTCCCGACGTGGTATAGGAGGCCTCCCCCTCTGGCTTTGGCGTACTCAAACACGTTCTGGACCGTCCGATCAAACGCCTCCGGATCCAGATACCGCAAGACGTTCGCATGGCGGATGACATTGATCTGCCCTGCAAGTTCCTTTCGAAAATGGGTCATGTCCCCCTGAACGAACTGGACGTTCGGTGCTGTAGGGGGATCGAGATCCTCAATGTCCTCAGAGATCACAGTCCCACCGAGCGCCTTCTGGAGGTCCACCGAGGTCCACATCCTCGCCCCTTGATCCAATGCGACACTTTTCGTTGGGTCTTCCCCCTTAGCTTTCAACTGCCATTTCAGTTGCTCGTCTTCAATCGCGAAACGCCCCGGGGATGTCGTGTGGCGGAGATCCCAGATGGCGCCCTCCATCTTCTCCCACGCTTCACGATGCTCAGTCAATAGCCTCAGTTTGTCCTCGAGCGCCAAATGTTTCTGAGATGAATTGAGTCGTTGCTCGATGCGCTCCCAGATACCCTGGAACTGCCCGAGGTGGAATAACCTGAAGACATCGGGTCGGGCTTGATCCCACCCTAGAATCAACCGGCCCAAGGGTGTCTGAGCCACAATGTGATCAAGGATGGTTTGGCTAAACAGCACTTGGGTCTGTCGCCATCGCTGATCACCGTCGCTTAACTCATCCCACTCCAGCTCAAGCGACCGTTGAGCGTTGAGCATGGATTGCTGCCGGGTATTCAAGGACTGAACGATGCCCTTGGCAGTGCGTATCTTCATGGGATGTAAGCGCCATCGAAGTCCGTTGGAGGTAATGATCGTTTGCCTCTCTAAGTTTTTCAGCGCTTTATCAATACGTGTTGGGTCGGTGATCCCGAACGTAGAGGCTAACTGGTCATCGAGGACTTGGCCGTCAAATAGGTAAAGCACGTAGGCAATGAGACGTTCCTCTGTTCTGGGTAGACGACGAATCGCCTCCAGGGCCCCATACCAATACCCCAGGTCAGAGGCTTGACGGTAGGCCTGAACCACCTTGTCTGCGTCTTCTGAAAGGATGCCTTGAATGATACTGAGCTTGGGCTCCTTACGGATTTCCTTTTTTAATGCCCTAGGTCTCCTCTCACCCTTCGAGGGATCTTCAGCCATCAGCACGACAGGAAGAGCAAACCCATTATGTATGAGCCACTGGGTGAATACCATCCCACATCCCAGCCCTATCCCCCAGAGCAGTACTGCGAGAATAAACATGGAAATAGGCGCTCGCTTCTGACCTTGGGAGGTGGGTTGCTCGTGGGAAGACGGCTCCCGGGCTGGCAAGAGCTCAATGAGCAATTGCCCGCCAGGGTCATACTTCTCTACAGCGGATCCATCCTCCGCCATGCTAAACAGGGCGTCGCTCGGGCCTATCGGGATGTGAGTAGGCCGAGGGACTCGAATAATCAATGTGTTCTTTCCAGCCTGAAAGCGCATCGCCCCTTTTTTTGCGGTAATACGGAACATCTTCTTTCCTTTCGGAGGAATGATGAGGGCGGGATGGTGATCGCCATTCCAGCCGACTAAAAACCCCATGATTCTCTGAGGAGGGGACTGTGCGGATCCCCGGCTGGGACCAGGAAAAGACAACAGGGTGCCATACCTGGACAGTTCCTCCCACGCATCCAGCTCGTTGATCCGGCGGGTGAGGTCAGCCGCTCGTGTATCCTCTCCGGACATCTCTCCGCCTGCGGGGAGGACCAAGAACTGTCCTGAGAGCTCCTGACCAGAGTCGGCGACGAGCTCCACGAACCGCCACTCTTGCTGCGCATGAAGTGTCTGAATGCTCTGTGCGTGGGAGGATACAGACGCCGCCAGGAGGCCGGCCATCAGGAACATGGACAATCGTGGGAAGACCTGCCCATTGGTCAGGAACAGACTTTTCTTAGCGTTTAAGATGGTCACGATCCCGATAGCAAGAACCAGCCCCGCCCCCAGAAAGGTCATTGCGAGGACCTCCCACCCACTACCCCACATGGGCCCGAAGTCGAGGAGGAGGACACGCAATTTCGGCTCGCGAGAGGGTCGTCGAACGGCTTGATGACGTTTATGACGCTCCTCTTTCATGATCTGCCGAGCCATCACTCGGAGTTGGTGCCCTGCCTCACCGGCCTCCTTGAGCCGGCGATAGATGGTTCTGGAGCTCGTGTGCAAACACTTCCCGGCGTCACTGAAACAATTCCCCACATGTGGCTTATGAGATGGCTGAAAATGCTGTTTCAGATAGCTCAGGATTCGGGTTCCCCGAGCTGTGCGAAGGTGGGGGTTCTCGTTCGCCGTGGACAGAGAGGGAACAGAAAACGTAATGCGAATTGTGATGGCCGGGGAGAGACGACCTTCTCTTCCCTCCCCGTCGTCTACAGTGATAGCCCCTCCGATTCTCTCAAGCAATCGCCTGGCAACGCTTAAACCAATACGATGACGGGATTTCGGGTCTGTCAGGTCGAGGCCACGGATCCTCTCCATTACAAGACTGCTGGTCACCATTTCGCGACTCCCGGGATACTCGACCCAAATGTGGAGGTGGGAATCTTCATGGAACGCTCGGATCGTCACCTTCGAATGAACCTGTGGTCGCTCCTTCTGTCGCATTGTAAGCTCATGGATGGCATTCGAGAGGATCCGTTCCAAAGCGAGGGAGAACAGCTGAGGATCCCCTTCGAGACGAGGGAGATCTTTCTCGACTCTTGAAGTGTCTACAGCAGAAAGTTCCCACTCGGTGCTCCAGGGGTGGTTCGCTAGCCACTCGTTCAGCGAAACCGACTCGCGGTGATTGATCAGGGGAGGGACAAGAAAGGTATTTAACGCGCCGTAGCGCGCTCTCTCACGTCGGAGCTGGACGAGCACGTTCTCCAAATAGGTCTTTTCCTCTCCCGTCATCATGGTCCCCTTCTCTACTAATGACCTCTGAATGAACGTCTCAGTCGCTTGTAGGGCGTGATCAAAGTCATGGAGCCACCGATGGAATTCTTTTTTCAGGGCTTTCACTTGATTTTTAGTTGCCGGCGGGTGCCTCATCAAAACCATTGCTTGAGCACGTTGCAGGAATCCGTCATGGCCGGTACGGTATGCCTTGAGGAGCCGACCCAACGTCTTAGACAGTTGGGCGACCATCGCTTGCTGTACCTCTCCCTCTGGATACAAGAGCCTCCCAAAATGGTCCAAGGTCCCCTGGATGACCTGGATCCGCTCTGTCACGGAGGGCCCAAGATGTTCTGGCAACGCGACCGCCAATGAGACGGCGGCTATCGCTTCATCTGGGGAGGACTGTCCCGGATGCTGTCTGAGTCCAGCGGGCTTCTCCGATCGTCGCTGGACCATCAACAGCGGGGGGACAACCGCTGGAGGCAAGAGGCTGGCCCAGGTGAACGATGAGGCCAGGACAATGAAGAGTAAAAAGCCGACCAAGCCCAGTAACAGCCCAACCCAGGAATCTCCACGGTCTGCGAAGACCCTACCGAACGTCGGAGATGCCACGAGCTGATGGTTTGGACGGCTGGGGGTATTCGAGGGGAAGGTGATGACGAATTTAACTGTCGGCATCCCCTCCTGCACGAGGGTGTTGGCCGTCATGGCCCCCCCCATGGCTTTGATGGCCCGTGCAGTGAACGGTAAGCCGATCCCATGGTGAAAGGACGGGCGGGCGTAGTTAAGGGTGAAGAGCTGTCGAGCATCTTCGGTGGGGAGGTGACCTGGATTGGATAATCCAATTGTGACTCGCGCGTTGTCCTGTGATCGGCGGACCGTCACCGTGACCTTGCCAGATGACCGCCGCAGCGGCTGTCTTTCTATCTCCTGAAACGCGTTAGATAGGACTCGCTCCAACGCGAGGTGGAGGAGTTCCTCGTTCACCGAGATCGGAGGGAGGTCGGAGTCCATGAGATACTCAATCGGAAATTGTCGCCCTTTCGTTTCCCAGACCCGTCCCGGCAACCACTGCTGGAGCAAGACGGGCGTCGTATGGCGAGCGCGCCCCACGTCAAGGAACTCGGTCAGCGCACGAACATGCAAGGTTTCTCGCTCGAGTGTGGAGTGCACTTTTTCTAAGCGGAACAGCTCTATCGTCCGCTCCGTCAACTGCAGCGTGTCTCCATACGCACGCAGCCATTGCGTGAACTGTTCCATCAGGGGGCGGATCTGAGCGGTCATCCCTGGGGTCGCTTCCCCGAAGTCCCTCACGTGGACACCGAGATCGTTAACCTGTCGCACCAATTGATCTGTGAACGTGGCTTTGAGGCTCAAGAGGCGTTCCCTGGACAGCTTCAGGGCTTCGGAATACTCTAAAGGGGCCCTGTTGTGCAATACCTCTAGGGCTTCGCACAGGGAATCAATTTGGCTGGTCACTGCCAACTTGCCGCCATGACCGAGCAGCGCCACCGCCAATGTCAGTTCATCCAGTTCATCGGACTCCGAACGCCGTTTAGAGGTCACGTCAACGGCCTGGCTCAGCGAGGGCAGGGGGGATTTCAATGAGTTCAGATACGTTCCCAACTCTGGAATCAACCGCTGACGCTCGGGGGGGAGTGTCTTGAGGACATCATCAACGTTGTACGCCTCATTAGGCGTCCATGCCCCTGCTTCATCAGGCGCCCATGTCTTTCTTGTGCTTGCAAACGAAATCATTGCAGGCACGAGCACTCTCAACTGGTCATCGGCGACTCGTGCCAGGATCCGCAGGACCACCGCTCTCGGGAGATAGCCCATCAAGCCGGCAATCCCTTCAAGATCATGACGAACCGCCAATGACCTACCGTTGGAGAAATCCAGAATGTCATCTTGCTCATCCTTTTTCCCCTGCTCGAATTGCCGATACCGGATCAGCCCTCGATTCACCAGAGCACCCAGCAATTCAGGTTCAATGACCGGTGGTTCTCCTTCCCGGAGACGAGGGTTGATGATGGCTTTCCAGCGGTGGTGTAATCCCTCGCTGATACTCGTGATGATGGCCCCTGCGAGCTCAGGGTAGCGATAGTACATCGCTCGGAGTGCCCGGGCAGGCCGACTCTCCTTCCATTCACGTGCCATTGAGGCAAAAGCTCTGCCCATGGATGGGATGCCTTCGACTGATAGTTTACGGATGACGATTTCTACCTCCCTCAGTTCATTCCCCTTCGGTAGTTCCCAGATGGGGTCCCAATGGGGTGGCACGGAAGGAGCTTTTTTCCCCTCATGTGGTGAATCAGTTCCACCAACCAAGGGGGTGACCAGCGGGAACCCGCCAGTGAGGAATCGAGCGAGGTCTGACACGGCAGAGGTGGATGACAGCCAGGAGAGCAAAGCCGGCGCCATATTGGTCAACGCCAGGACGAACGGACCACCACGTCCGAGGGACGCCCAGGCGCTGAACCCAAAAAGGGAGAGCCCTGTCCACATGAGGATCAAGCCGAGGTGGATGGCGCCCTTTGAACCTTTCCCTCCTCGAGGGCCTACCCAGGTGAGCTTGCGCGGGTTCCCCACATCGGCGTGAATCTTCAGCACGGCGCCCTTTAAACCCTGAATGGCCTCAGCCACGGGGATCCGTCTTGGATGAAGGGGGTCATTGGGGAATATGACCTCGACTTCTTGGGGAGACTCCGCTTCGATGATTTCGATGGCCGATTGATTCGCGCCGACTTGTTTCGCCGCTCTTTGGACCTCTGAATCCTCCTGTTCCTCCGCCAACCTCGACGCTTGCCCGAGCTCTTGCTTCATTTCATCAACCCGACCAAGAAGCCACAACACCACAGCGCGATTGAGGTGTGACTTGGGCGCTGACTGATCAACCTCCACCGCCTTGGTCAACCACTCAAGAGCTCCTGGGGCGTCCCCTTGGAGAAGCTTGATATACCCAATGTTGCTTAACGGCTCCCCATAGTCCGGCGCGAGTTGAAGGGCTCGATGAAACTGTGCAAGGGCCTCCGGAAGGTTTTCGCGCCTGAGCAGTTGAGTGCCGTAGTCGTTATACAATCGAGGCCTGCCGAGAAGAAACCGAGTGATCTCCTCCTCGGCGATCGCCCTTCCTTCAGGGGTCTCCCGTTCGCCCTCAGAAGTTTCCCAATCTCCCTCTTCATACTGCCGGAAAACCGTCTCGATCTGGGGGATCGCCTCCTGATAGTTGCCTTGGAGCGCATAGAGACCCACCAGGAGTGCCCGTGATGCGATCAGCCACGGGTTATACGACAGCGCGGTCTGCAGAGCTTGGATCTCCCGGGTCAGTTCGCCTCTCTCGTGATGGCGCCTCCATCTGGTTAGGTACAACACAGCCAGATTCTTGTTGGACTCAAAGAAAGCCGGGTTGAACGCTTCGGCGATGGCTATGCTCTGTTGGTACGCCTGGATCGCCTCCTGTTCCCTCTGTGTTCCATACTTGAGGAGAAGGAGGGTTCCCCAATTGCCGTACGCCTCGTGGGCCATAGGTCGAGGTAACCGCCGTAAGGCTTCCCGCAATAACGTCTCAGCTTGATTGACGACTGGGTTTAGCCCTGGTGGTAACGACTCGTTAGCACTTGCCAAATAGTCATTAAACAGTTGAGCCGCAAAGTTGGTTTGCATCGCTCCCAACCAATTCTGGAACCGTGGGTACTCTGGATATAATTGAACCGCTTGATCAAAGGCCTTCAACGCTTTTTCCGGCTGATCCTTTTGATACAACCGACGCCCCTCGATCGCATGACGCATCGCCTGTTGGAATCTCGAGTCCTCCAGCAACGCTTTCGCCCATTCAAGCCCAAGTCCGAGGTCGTCTAAGTATCCGGCGATTCGCTTCAGTTCGCTAGCGATTGGTATCCCGTGCACAGCGAGCTCACTGAGATGGACCCTCAGGGTGCTCAACAATATCACATCATTACTGGGGAGTGACTCAATCGGCCCTCCACGTTGGAAGATCCGATGTAACTGGGACTGCACCGGTGGGTCAAGCCCAGGCACTTGCGCAATGGCCTGGCCCATCCAGTCTTCGTACTCCACCCCTGGGCGGAACACCCCACCGGTAAATCCCCACTCATTCAGCCTTTGCCGAACCTGGCGAGCCTGCGGCGGTAATTCCTCCCACCTGCCGATCGAGGCCGGCGCAGGGAGCACTTCATTTAGCCGGTGTAAGGCCCTGAGATGCGTGGGGTTCAGCAGATCCACTTGGGTGACTCCCTGGAAGAAGGTTTGAAGTTCTCTCCGGGCTGCCTCACCAATGACATCATCCGATAGCTTCTCAATGACCATGCGGACGATCCTCAGGAATGGATTCGATGGTTTCAACGGCTTCCAGGTCATCAAGAGAGGAGGGAGAAAAAGGTTCCCCAGATGCGAAATGCCAGGGGAGACCCCCAGGAAACCGAGCAGACTGAGGGGTACCCCCAGGATAAAGACAATGATCAAGAACTTGCGCGGTCTCACCTTCTCAGCCTGCGGAGGGAGCTTCGGTGTAAAGATCAGTGACCCTTCCTGGGTGTGCCACGTTTCCACCCACAGGGTCCTCATATAACGCAGGGCCCCCTCAGCGGTGGGGATGGCGGTCCCATCAGCGGTGTAGACAGGAAGAGGCGCATCATCTCGCTTCAGGGCTTCTTGGACCATCTGACTGTCTAGTCGACGGGCGTTCGTCAGGAGCCTGGGAGCGAGGCGGCGAGCCATGTTCCCTGCGGGTTCATGCCTGATGTGAAAAGGGGTGGTGTGGCCTGGGATAAAGTCTGGTAGGTTCCCATCCACAGGAATGGGATTATTCACATGGGTGAAGGGCGGGGAGTAGACTTCATAGACCATCTTGGGTTCTGTGGTCGTATTCCTCACGACATGGATGGAACCTCCCTTGCCTTTCACAAGGCGCTGACCTTGCCCGGCCGGCATGGGGCGTGAACCAAGAAATCGCAACCCAACGACCTTGCCATCCCACGGTCCACCAGGATTTTCGGCTAACTCCCAGGCGTCTACGACTAACCCTTCGCCAAAGGGGATAGAAACCCCCATCACCCCAGCATGGTTATGAATCCCGGTTGCCCCCCCTCCCTGCCAGACGTGTAAGAACATTGCCCAGAGATTGTCGACGTTGATCACTAGATTGCGATGATATTGTTCATCCCCTTGGGGGAACTGGACGACCCCGCGGAGCGCCCATCGGAACCACGGCCGATGCAGGTAATGTTCAGCCCACCACCGCTCTCCCATCTGCTGAATATGGGAAGCTGCGATCTCCTGGTCCTGGCGGGTGCGAGGGACCCCATGTTGTTCGAACCACCCCCTGACTTGTCGGATCAAATCACGAAACAACCAACTCCGCGCTTCCAGTTGCGCCTTCTCCACGCCTCCGCGTACGTTTCCTATGACCATCAGATTCATCGCTGGGAACCAGCCGATTCCATAGATACACGCCAGGATGAAAATCCCGACCGCCATGATCTTTTTCCCAAAGAAAGCAAACCGATGGGGGCGATGCTTGGCACGACGAAACTCGACCAGTTGAATCCCATCACCACCTTTCCCGGAGACGACAACGTCAATACTAGGAAAACCCTGGAAGGTCACCGTCACGATCTGGTTCTTTCCCGCAAGTCGAGGATCGGTCGCGGTGACGGCTCCAATACCTGGCAGATCTGCCAACGTGGTGATGACCTGACGCACCTGATCCATGCGGACAATATGGTTGGGAGCCTCGGCAGCCGTGAGAGCCACCGCCCCGGATGTCAACGTGCCTAATGCCGTATTCTGGATCACTTGCGCCTTGGAATCGGCCGCGTGGGTTGCCAGTCCACTGGGGAGATTCAGCGTGAGGTTCCTCCCCGTGAAGAGCTGCTCTAGCGGGGTGGTGCCACGAGCGAACACTTCCAGATACTTGGCGCCATCCTCCGCGTGGGTAACCTGGGGGGCGAGGACCAGATAGGGGATCTGCTGGGTTTTTAAAGCCTGACTCAACCTAGGGGTATGGAACCCCCCGGCGACAAGGACAGCGATCCGAGGGGAAATCGTCATCCCCGAAGGCCTCAATCGGGGATCCAGTCTCTGGGTCCCCGCTTTCGCGGGGACGACAATAGAATTGGGGTCAGACTCCAGTGCATCCATCTTGGCGAGCAGGTTGGTGAGGAGCGCCTGGTTACGCGCTTCGGCTTCCCGATAGAATTGCTCAAACGGTAAGAGGAAGGCTGGGGAAATGTCAGGCGCGTATCGTGCAAGCATTTCCAAGACCTCGGGACGGCGGCGTTGGCAGATCTCCCATTCGGGTGGGGTAAGGGTGTGATTCATAAGCCGGGTAAGCAGGGTGAGGACCTGTGTTGCATGGAAGAGCACCCGTTGATCTGGGATGAGCAGGAGCTGGGTCCAGGTGTGCTCCTCAAACGTCTGAAACTCCCGGAACAAGGCCTCGTGATTGATCGCTTCGGTGAGCAGGACGTAGCGAACGTACGCCTGGAACTGTGGAAAGGTTTCGAGTAACATCCCCCGCTGTCGGCAAATCGTCGCGAGCCTGTGATAGTAGGTTTCCCCATCAATGGAACCAAGCCGATACGCTGCGCTGGCCTCAAGGAGTGCCTGACGATCCTGGTCTGGGAGTTGCCGGTTCAAACGGCCAATCAGCAAGGCTCGCTGACGTTCAACCTTGGAGAAATTGAGCTGCGTCTCCTGGGCCAACGCCTCAGCGAACTGGCGAAGATGAGGAAAGGTGGGAGGGACCCCACGCTGGTGACTCGCGGATTGAAGGACTGCCAGGTAGGCTCCTAACGTGAGTTGCCCGCTGTGGAAAGCGGTGGCTTGGCGATCAAGCGCAATCAGTGCGGGTGGATAGGCGGACGCCTTGAGCGACTCTAAATGACTGGCCAGCTGTTCACGGAGCGCCTCCGCTTGTGGCCGACGCGCGAGGGATTCCCTGAGGGCACGCACGTTTGCGGCGTACCGCGGCCCATCATCCACCCCCCACAGCAAAAGAGGAGAGGGGACCGTCAGCCCGGCATACTCCGGGCCGGTCAACAACTCATGCTGGAAACACCAGTCGGCGACTTTCCGGAGAATCCGTTGGTCAGGCAGTTGACGGAACCGATCGCTGAGGAACGGCCCACTCGTCCCTTCAATGCCGACCAAGACTTGGACCTTTGACTGCTCACCGACGGCTCGCAGGATGTGGGCAATATTTTGTTGAGCCTCAAGATGCCGGTGTGCATCTTGGATGAGAAGAACAAAGGGGGGTGTTTTGCCTATGCCGGGAGTGACATCAGGCTTTCGGCCACTCGGCTGAGCTGGAACATGGATCTCCCTCACCGTCCCATACGGAGCGATCGCCTCGATGAACGTCTGTAGCCAGTTCGGTCCAGGAATAGGTTGCGTGGGAGCCGGGGGCGGG
>JACPXA010000091.1 GCA_016196785.1 Elusimicrobiota bacterium | reverse complement strand
TGAGCGAGCAACTACCCCCCGATTCCCAGGGCAGGATCATCGTGTTCGGGGCGAAGCAGATCCGCCGCGCCTGGGTGGATGGCCAGTGGTATTTCTCTGTCGTGGACATCATCGGCGCCCTCACCGACAGCGAAAATCCACGAAACTATTGGAACATGCTGAAGGCGCGCGAGCTGAAGCAGAGCCAAGTTCAGTTGTCCACATTTTGTGTACAACTGAAACTAACTTCTTCTGATGGAAAGACTTACAAAACCGATTGCGTCAACACCGAATCCGCCTTTCGCGTCATACAGTCGATCCCCAGCCCCAAGGCCGAACCATTCAAACGCTGGCTTGCCCAGGTCGGCTACGAGCGCGTTCAGGAGATCGAGAATCCCGAACTTGCTCAACAACGGATGCGGGAACTCTACAAACAAAAGGGCTACCCCGCCGATTGGATCGAAAAACGTGTCCGCACCATCGCGGTGCGAGATGAACTGACCAGTGAATGGCGGCAACGCGGCATCAAAGAGCAGAAGGACTTCGCCATCCTCACCTCCGAAATTTCAAAGGCCACGTTTGGTGTTACGCCTTCCGATTACAAAAAACTAAAAGGGCTGAAACGCGAAAACCTGCGCGACCATATGACCGACCTGGAATTGATCTTTACCATGCTAGGCGAGGCCGCCACCACGGAGATCGCGCGCAACAAGGATGCCCAGGGTCTCCTAAAAAATAAACTGGCTGCCCAAGCAGGCGGCGAGGTCGCCGGCAACGCCCGCCGGCAGCTTGAATCCAAGTCCGGCAAGAAAGTCGTCACGCGCCAGAACTATCTCACCAGCAAGCCCCAGCCATTATTGCCGTCTCCGCCTGGTTGAATAGCAGGAGCGTAATCGCGGCGGCCTTCAAATAGGAGCACCGCCATGGGCGCAGAACCAAACTCCGAAACAGCAGGGAAGCGGAAGATCTCCCGTCCATCGCTTGCTCGCTCGGCCGAGCCGCTCTATCAGGAGATCCGAGCTGTTCTCGAATCGGCGCGTGCCGGCGCCTACCGTGCCGTCAATGCGGCGATGGTGCAGGCCTATTGGCAGGTCGGGCGGCTGATCGTGGAGCACGAGCAAGGTGGCCGGAAGCGCGCCGTGTACGGCGAGGCGGTGCTGGACGACCTGTCGCGGCGGCTCATGGCGGAGTTCGGGCGAGGGTTCGACGTCACTAACCTGCGCAAGATGCGGCAGTTCTACCTGGCCTTCCCAAATCATCACGCGCTGCGTGATGAATCGGAATCGAGGGCTCTGCGCCCGGAGCTTTCTTGGACTCATTACCGGCTGCTCTTGGGCGTGGAAGACGCCAAGGCCCGCGAGTGGCACTGCGCGAATCGGCGGTGGAACAGGCGATCATCAACAACCTGCAGGCGTTCCTCCTGGAGCTGGGCAAGGGCTTCTCGTTCGTCGCCCGGCAGAAGCGCCTCCGGTTCGAGGACGAGGACTTCTACGTGGATCTCGTCTTTTACAACTACCTGCTCAAGTGTTTCGCGCGGAGTTGAGTACAAAATGAGTACCCCTTCTAATTGAGTAACAGGAGTGTAATCGCGGCCGCCTTTTTGGCCGCCTTCTTTTTTGCGGTTGCGGTGCGGGCGGAGGCGCCGAGTCCGGAAGTGGTGTGGACGCCGGCACAGGCGGCCGACGCGAGCGACCGGGCCTACGAGCCGATGGCTATCCATCTGATTGATCACGCGGCCTCTTCGATTGTGCTGGCGATGTACTACCTGAAGGAAGGCGAAGACGACCGGCATCCGGTGAATCGGCTGCTGAACGATCTGAGGGAGGCGGCCCGGCGCGGGGTGCGGGTGGAGGTGTACCTGAACACGAAGTTCGCGGGGAAGGCCACGGCGGTTTTGGATACGCCATGGATAACCCGCCTGCGCGCGGACGGCGTGAAGGTGACGGGGTTTACTGCGAGCCGGCGCTGGCACGGAAAGCTGCTGATTGTGGACGAACGGTACGTGTTGGAAGGCAGCGCCAATTGGAGCGTGGAGGCGCTGAAAAGCAACGGCGAATCGAATACGCTGATGGATTCGCCGCCGCTGGCGCGGCAGAAGCTGGCACGCGTGCGGGCGTGGGGTGTGCCGCTGCCGGGGCCGGTGGTGGAGACGCCGGTCACGCCGCCGGCACCGGGGACGGTCTTGGTGCCGACGGTCTGGCTGGCGCGGGGCGGGGTGATGCCTCAGATGGTGACGCGGGATGACGAGCGGGGTTTTGACGTTTTGATGCTGTTGCTGCGGCGGGCAGCGGTAGAGGGAACGTTGGAGTTTTCGGTAGATTTCGTGCAGTTGGGGATTGAAAGCGGCGTGACTACGGAACGAGGAACGATCCGGATACGTGTGGAGATACTCAAGGTGCTTCGGCGCCTGCAGCGCCGTTATGCGGTGGTGACGGTGCGGGTGAATTACGGGCGGGAAGCGTGGGTGACCTTGACGCTGCCCGCCGGGCCGACGGTAGAGGCGCCGGGGCGGTGGACGGATCCGGACAGGATTACCCGACGGTCGTCGGAGGCGGGGTATCTGGAGCTTCTGGGCGCGGCCATACGGCAGCACGAGCAGTTGGATTTGAACACCCTGACGCTCGCGGAATTGTCGGCCCGCACCGGCTTGAGCATAAGCGTGCTCGGCCGCGCCCGCCAAGAGCTTGAACAAAATTAAGGAGAAACTGCTCCGCCTCGCCGCCTCCCGCGGGATTGAAACCTCCTACGTGGACATGAACGGCCGGCACCGGTTTGCTTCCTCCAAAAGCCTGCAGCTTGTCCTGAAATCCTTGGGACCCCGTCCCCGCCGGCGGACGCAGCCGGTCCGCGTGGTGTGGGATAGGCCCCCGTTCGGTTATCGCCGCGCGGGGAAGACCTTGGTCATCTCCGCCCCGCGGAAATCTTTTCAGGGAAAAGGCCGGGACTGGGGCTTGTTCCTTCCTCTATATGCGCTGCATTCGAGCAGGAACCGGGGCGCGGGAGACCTCTCCGATCTGAAAGGGTTCGCCCGCTGGGCCGGCCGGCAGGGGGCCGGCGGCCAGCGGCCCTATCGCTCACTGGCGCTCCATCGCCGCGGCGGCGTGGAGTGGCTCACTCTCGATCGGCCGCGGCAACTCAATGCCATCGACCCCGTCATGGCGGACGAGCT
>JACPXA010000089.1 GCA_016196785.1 Elusimicrobiota bacterium | reverse complement strand
CAGTAACCCTCCGCCCACGCCCAGTAACCCTCCGCCCACGCCCTGGAGTATCCCGGAGCTCTTACGGGTACTACGGGTATTGTCCCAGTGCCAAGAAGAGATGCGGTGGCAAGATGCCCAGCGCACTGTCCTTGAGCTCCATGCCCTCCGCCTCACCCAACCGTTTGTGGAACTCGGGGACGTGATCCAACGTGTTGAACAGTTGGAAGCGCGAATCAACCGTTCCCAACCCCACGAGGTGGGAGAACCACTTCCTCCCACCGCCGTATCACCTGAGCCTCCTTCCCCACCGCCTCTCTCCCTGGACCGTCTTGGCGCGCCGAACCCTGAAGGATCACCAGCCACCGGCGATTGGCTCGGTTGGGTCCGCGAGCGGTGGGACAAGATCCGCCATGAACTCTGGAAACGTCCTGGCGTGGCCTCAGTGTTTGACGCCGCCAGACTGGAGGCCGCGAGCGAATCCGAGCTCTCTATTCTGTTTCGTGAAGCCTTCCATGTGGAGCAGGCCAAGCGAAACCTCTCCTTCATCGAAGACACCGTGGCTCAAGTGACGGGGCGCCGTTTCCGTGTCCAGTGTCAGCAAGGGGACGTCCCGGAACCACAAGAGACCTTTGTCGTAGTGCCTGAGGAAGACTCGTTACAGGAGACGATGGTCAAGGCCGATGAGGGGGTCCGAAAAGTCCTCCGACACTTCCCGGGAACGATCCGACCAAAATCGTCGGCTTCTGAAACTACCCCATGACCCACCCCATCCTCACTCGACTCGTGGCGCAACTCACCCGACTCCCGGGAATTGGCCCCAAGATGGCGGAACGGATTGCGTTCCATCTCCTCCGGGCTTTGGATGGCGAGGTCGAACAGTTACTGCAGGCCATCCGGGACGCGCGCGTCCGACTTCATTACTGCCAGACCTGTTTCAATTTTACGGAAGCGGAGGAATGCCGCATCTGCCGCGACCTCCAACGGAAACCCGAGCTCTTGTGCGTCGTCGAATACCCCCAGGGTGTCTCGGTGCTTGAACGGACTCAAGCCTTCCAGGGACGGTACCACGTACTGCATGGGGCACTCTCACCCATGGATGGGGTTGGGCCGGATCAGATTAAAACGAAGGAACTCCTCAACCGTCTTCAACAGGGGCAGATCCAGGAGGTCATCCTCGCCACCGATGCGGACGTCCCTGGCGAAACCACCGCCACCTATCTGGCCCAGCTCATCAAGCCGCTCGGTGTGAAGGTCACTCGGCTTGGCTCTGGTCTTCCCATGGGGGGAAACCTCGAATACGCCGATGACGTCACCCTCACCCGCCACTACTGTCCGGTTAAATATCGTTGAACGTCAACTGGTTTGGCGATTCGACCGGTTGATCCGTACATGGGAATTCTGAAAACAGCTGAGAAAGCTCCATTTTCTCGAAGAGCGAGATGCTCAAAATCTGCAGAATTTCTCCCAAGCTTTGCGGGAGGCCGAGTTCCTTCTTGATGATCGCAATGAGCACGTACACCGCGATGGCGATCCAGATTTGGGTTTTGACGGCGTTCTCGCTGGTGCCGTAAAACGCTTTGATCTTCAGGTACTGCTTGATCCATTTGAAGAAGAGCTCGACCTGCCAGCGGCACTTGTAGAGTTTTGGGATGGTGAGCGCGGGGAGATCGAAGTTGTTGGTGAGAAAGATCAAACGCTTGTGCGTTTCGGGATCGATGTAGCCGATACGGCGCAAGGTGTCGGGATAATCCTTGGACGCCTGAGGTCCCGTGAGCACAATGGTTTGGTCGAAGCGCAACCCCGTGGATTTGTCGACCGGCCTGGATTCTAAAACACGGAAGGCGAGATTGCGCTTGGCGCGTGTCACGAAGAAGGCCAGGAGCTTGGACAGGACGTAGAGCCGTTCGAAATCGATGTAGCCACGGTCGATCAGATAAAAGGCTCCAGCTTCGATCAAGAGATCGTCCAGGACGTTGACATCGTGGACTTGCCCGTCGGTGATACGAATGAAACAGGGGATCGAACCGCGGAGATCGATGAGCGTGTGGAGCTTCACCGCGGCCTTGTGTTTGCGAAAGCGGGCCCATGGAAACAGCGACAGGCATAGGTCGATGGTGGTCGAATCGAAGGCGTAGACCGTGTTCTGGAGCGTGACACCGAAATCGTCCTGGGCATACAGGCGGCGGGCTTTTGCGATCAAGACTTGAGCCAAATCCGCATAGATGCGCCAGTCGCGATGCTCGTTGGCATCGGCCAGCGTGCTGCGTGAAACAGTCCCTCGGATTCCGGCGTGATAAAGCTTGGGGCCGAGCGTCCGTAAACAGGTTTCGATATCGCGCAGACCATCGCGAAAGGTGAGTTGGGCGAAGGCCATGCAGAGGAATTGGTCGAAGCAGGAAAACGTGCGAATGCGGTGATTGCCCCGGTAGCGCTGGACGCTTTGTTGAAAGGGAAATGTTGGAAACCAGGACATAACCTGGGCGAAGACCGTGTGGCCGATGTTCATGGGGGAGTACCTCCTGGATAGGAGGATAGCCCCAAAATGGCCATTCCGAGTTGAAATCGAAAAGTGATGTCGTCGTGTCAAACATACTGTAATCTTAACGCATTCTTAGAAATGAAGCCCGCGTTAACCGGACAGTAGTGTCCCTGCCTATTATCTCAAAGAGGGGCGTAATGATTGGCGGCTGACAGCCATCTCAGGAACTTCTGGAACAACGGCGATTGTCTGGGACAGCCTCGCGTTATTCCAGCGGCAAACGCTCCCCATAGGGGTCAACAGATTACTTGAGGAAATCCTCGATACTTCCCTCAATTTTTTCCTTAGTCCACGAGCAGTCCCGGTGAGTGGATTACCATTGACGGCACTCAAGGTGTTGGATCGAGCACGTTTCGGATATAGTAACCCGACAGAATGGGGGTATGCCTTGGAGGCTTGGGCGATCGCTGCTGAGCGCGGTCTCATCAGCGCAGACCAAGCACGTGACAAAATGACGACCGCATTAATGACCATGCAACGGTTACAAAACGATCCTAGCCAATTCGCCTATGGGTTGTTCTATCCATACTATATTGTCGTGAGTCCCAGTGGTGACGATATTCCCATGCCCTATCATTCCAACTACCTCGAATTACCCTCTGGAGATTGCGCGTTATTATGGGCCAGTCTAAACGTCGTCGAAGGTTGGTTGCGTGAGAAGAATTATATCGCGACAGCTCAACTAGCGTCCAGTATCAAAACAAGGATCAACCTCAGAGCGACCTACTTTACGCAAAGTGGATTTTCCTATATTTCCACAGTACCGTCCAAATATTAAACGTTGAGTATCAACTGTTGTGACGCATCGGCGTTTTGGTTTTGCAGCGAAAAAGCGGAAAGTACTTGAGACATCGGCTCTTTCTCGAAAAGCGAAATACTCAGAATTTGCAGGATTTCGCCGAGGCTGCGATCGATGTCGAGTTCTTTCTTGAGGATGGCCACCAGGACATAGACGCTGACGGCGATCCAGATTTGAGTTCGGACCGCATTTTCGCTGGTGCCATAGAACGCTTTGATGCGCAGGTACTGCTTGATCCATTTGAAAAAGAGTTCCACACGCCAGCGGCATTTGTACAGCTGGGGAATGGTGAGGGCGGGTAGCGTGAAATTGTTCGTTAAGAACACCAGACGCTTGTCGGTTTCGGCATCGTGATAACTGATACGCCGCAGTTGATCGGGATACTCTTTGGAGGTCTTGAGCCCGCTCAGGCGGATGGTCTGATCGGATCGCAGACCGGTCGATTTGTCGATCGGACGAGAGGCCGTCCGGATGTAATCCAGATTGCTCTTGGCCCGGGTGACGAAATAGGCCAGGGCCTGGACAAACACATAGAGGCGGGCGAAGTCGATATAGCCGCGATCGATCATGTAGAAGGCTCCGGGTTCCAGGAGCAAGCAATCCAGGGTGTTGACATCGGCGACTTGCCCGTCGGTGATGTGAATGAAGCAGGGGATCGAGCCCCGCAGATCGATCAACGTGTGCAATTTGACCGCTGCTTTGTGTTTGCGAAATCGGGCCCATGGGAACAGCGACAAGCACAGATCGATGGTCGTGGAATCGAAGGCGTAGGCGGCTTCTTTGAGATCCACGCCAAAGCTGTCCGTGGCGTACAGGGTTCGAGCGCGCTGGATCAGGATTTGAGCGAAGTCGGCATAGATCTGCCAGGAGCGCGTTTCGTTGGCATAAGCCAGCGTACTCCGCGAAATCGACCCACGAAATCCAGCGTGGTAGAGCTTGGATTGGAAGCTGCGTAAGCAGGTCTCGATGTCGCGCAGGCTGTCGCGAAACGTGAGTTGGGCGAAAGCCATGCAGAGAAATTGATCGAAACACGAAAAGGTTTGCACTTTGTGGTGGCCCCGGTACCGGTCGACGCACGTACGAAATTCGTGCATCGGAAGAAAATCCATGATCTGTCTGAAGATGACTCGTCCTTGGTTCATTGGCCAGTTCCTCCTGTTGGAAATGGCCCAAGGGTACCACGGAGTTCAAATCGATTACGAGTCGCATGATTAAAAAATCGTTGATATTACGGCCTTTCTACAAAATGACAGCTTCAACAGTTGGACAGTACTGATATTTCCATGTTGATTAACGCTCAAACAGGACAGCTCAGCCCGTACACATGGCTCTTTTGGGCCGACGAAGGTGGAGTCGTGAATATGGTCAGCTATCTCTCGAATAGCACAAGTTTTCTTGAATTCCAAAATATCTTAAACACTCAACAACGGCCTACTCGCTCCTGGGACGGCCACACAACCAAAGAAAGTGCGTACTTTAACGCGATGTTTACTTGGGCACAGCGTTCGATCTTAGGTTTCCCGATACTCGGGAATATACGAGAGCGCCACTATGGCATGTATTCGTTCGTGCCTAATGTGCGTTCGCACTTCGATTATGGAACGTGGCTTGGTATCGATTACCCTGCATTTTCTGATGCCATGACTCAGACTCAGACCGGGGCACCGTTAGTAGGCCGATTCACGCCACCCAATATACCAGATATTGTGATATCAACTCATCCGGTGCATATTGCGCCCCATGCCTTAGCGGTCCCCTTGTGCGCCTTGGATGTCCTCGATGAGAATGTGTTAAGGGGGTTGTTTGAGAAGGTGCTGCTACTCAAAACCGATACCTCGGGTGTCTGGCATCCGACCTATAGCCAGGATCCTTTCGGGTTTGAAGTCGTTGCAAGTCCTTATATGAACGTCAGCAATTACCCCGGGGCCGACGATGGCCGCTACATTTTTGAAACGCTTGGTAACGCCTACACGGCCCTTTCAATTTATGAGGGTCTCCAGCGCTATAGCACACGCCCTAGTAGAACGTTCGGTTACTTCGCAAGGCAAGTTCCTGGCTATGCTGATAAAGTAACCCAGATGTTGAACTATGCCTATCAGGATGTGAGGTAGCGCAAGATTGTTCGGGCCGGGAGTATCCCTCTTTCGCATAGGATGACGTTCGGGTTGCCGTTCACGATGATGAACTCTGCCGCCTTGAGGAGGTCCTTTACAGGTGGGCGAATCCCCGCTTTAACAGGATTGGCTCGTTGATTGTAAAAGTTCAGATACATCCCGTTGACGGGAGAGGGGGGACGTTCTATAATGAGGGTGGCGAAAGATTGTCTTATGGAAACCCTCCAGACAGCGGAACCGCAACAGACGCTTCCACTCCCAGAGCTCATCCGTGAGCTCCTCCTCCAATTAGGGGAAAACCCCGATCGGGAAGGGCTCCGACGAACCCCCCTACGGGTCGCGAAGGCGTTCCGTGAGCTCACGAGCGGCTATACCGTAGATATTGACCGCCTCATTAACGGGGCGCTGTTTACCGTTTCCTACCATGAGATGGTGCTGGTCAAAGACATGGATTTTTACTCCCTCTGCCCCCGCACCCGCGATGAGTGCCTCCAGCTCATCAAGACCCACCCCCGCCCGTAACAAGTCAGCAGGAGGGGTTGCGGAAAGTCAGTAAATATGGTAAACTGACTCTTAGAGGGAGGGTGTAATGAGCCATCCACAGCTGTTGAGCACGGTCTTCGCCAAAGGGCAGACCGTCATTCCCAAACGACTCAGGGAACACCTACACATTGGCGAAGGGGATCTGATTCAATGGGAAGAACGGAAGGATGGCTTGGTCGTACGCCGCGTGGAAGTGCGGCCGGCTAGTGAGGGGGAGGAACTGTCCAAGGAAGAATGGGAGAAGTTAGACCGGTGGGTCGTCCGACAGCGCCAGACCAAACAAACCACCATCTACGAGGACGTCGAGAAAGCCAAACACCATTTCCGGCATCTCATGAAGCGCACATATCTCTAACCCGTGCGCGTCGAATACTTATCCAGTTACGACCGCTCTTTCCAAAAACTCGACCCAAGAACTCAGACGAAAACGATCAAGGCCATTGACCGGTTGCTGACTTACTTTCAAACCGGTCAGCGGTCATTGGGACTGGGATTACGACAGGTACGCCAAAAGACCTGGGAAATCCGGATCGATTTGGACACCAGGATTTTCTTCCAACTGGAGAAGGATCTCGTGACCTTTATCTTGGTAGGCAACCACGATGACATTCGGCGGACCATTCGTCACCATTGAGGCAGCCATATATATTCAACTGTCAATCTGTCATGCCTGATCCCCGCAAGAAACGCAGCCGGACCACCCGACCTGTTACGTGATGTTGACAACGTATGATGTATAAAGGTGTGTGATGTATGGAGGGTGAGGAGGTTTTATGGCTCGACTGCATCGGACCCAGATCTATCTAGATTCCGAACAGCTTCAGGAACTGCGGTTCCAATCTCAACGGCTCCACGCGAGCGTGGCTTCGGTCATCCGCACGGCGATTGGCCGTTTCTTAAAGGCCCGGCGGTCTGTCTTGCAGCGACGACGTGATCCGATCCACCGTCTGGTCGGAGCGTTCGCGAGTAGAACCCACGATCTTGCACAGCATCACGATCACTACCTGTACGGTTCTGCAAAAAAGAAGCTTGGTTAAATGCCAGCGAAGGTCTTCATCGACACGAGTGGGGCATGAGGCCGCCGTCCGCGTGGGAGAAGCCCTTCTTGAGAGTCAGATCATTCATCTTGTCTTCCTCACTCAAACGCTGGTATTCGAAGCGTGGCAGCGATTGAAGCGCTACCGTGACCAACGGTTTAGTTTCACTGATGTCACCTCGTTCACCCTGATGGACCAGGTCGGGATTGAACGGGCGTTCACGTTCGACAGCGACTTCCGAAGGGTTGGCCTCACGGTCTTTCCTTAATCTCACGACCTCACCTCGCCAACGACACTTGACAACTTCCCATCTTCCTGGTATCCTTACAGTAGGGAATTCTGACATACGCCCGGGGAGGAACATGCCATGACGCAGTTGGTCACAGCAACCCTCAGCTCCAAAGGTCAAATCACGCTTCCCAAAGCGGCTCGAGAGGTGCTCGGCCTCAAAACCGCTGGGGAACTGGTGGGGTTTCTGGTGGATTCCGAGGCGCACAAAGTGGAACTGACCCGCCTTCGCGTGGTACCCGAAGCACCTGACTTTACCGAAGAGGAATACCGCAAACTGCTTCGTCTAAGGAAGGAACGGGGGGGGAAAACCTTCCGTTCCAGCAAGGCCTTTCTCGATCACCTGAAGAAACCCTGATGCGTTATGCCACCTGTGCGGCTTTTGAGCGGAGCCTCAGGGGGTTGGAGGAAAAGCGTAAAGCCCGCGTTCAAGAGACGATTACCCGCTTCGTGAAGGCTATCGACATCGGTCAGAGAACGCCGGGACTTGGTCTGAAGCAGCTTCGCCATGGCGTGTGGGAAATCCGAGCAGGGCTCTTGGATCGAATCCTCTTCCTACGCGAAGGCGACCTCTTGCAGTTCCTTATCGTTGGAACCCACGATGACATTCGGCGCTTCCTCAAAAGCCTCTAAGGCCCATCCCTTAGGGTTTGCGGGTGTTGCGTTCGATGTCCATGAGGAGACGGAGGACTTCGGCGACCGCGTAGAAGAAGAGAAAATAAAAGAGCCCGGCCCCGAAGCTGAGCCATGCGGCCAAACGCCCCCCGGTTTTGGGATCCCCACCGCCCAGCAGGATCATCCCCGTCACCCCACCCCCTAAGAGGATGAGGACCAGCCAGGCCATTGCTTTGAATGTCGTCCCAATTCTCTGTAAGCCTCGATAGCGTTCTTCCATTGGTCCTCCCTCCTCTCTCATGTGCAGTGCTGAGTATGGTTCAAAGCACTGTACTTTTATGGCCAATTTCAATCAATATAGGATACCATTGTTATTGAGCGCCGGGGAATTGGGCCAGGGCCTTGAGGAGGATCTCCGCTCTCAAGTACCGGATGTCGTCCGGCTGCAGAAGGAAGGGATGGACCTCCCGTTGGATGGCGCGGTCATCCATCTGCTCGAGCTTCCGGCGCACGACCGCGAAGAGGGTCGCTGGTGCGGGATAGCGCTCGGTGGGATGGGTCTGTCGGACGGCGTTCTGAAAGAGACGGGAGTTGGGGGGAACTTGCTTGTTCAGGAAAAACAGGAGGTCGTAGTAGTCCCGGCCTTTGTTAAACCCGCGATACAGGAACGCATGGAGCTTGGTGGCAAAGAGTGAGGCGAGATCAAAATGGGTGACGACGAAAAGCAGCGGATCTTGAAACAGGTATTCGTCGAGCCCCCAACCCTCGGGAGGATGGGTGTCTACCTCGACTTTGATCGAGAGCTTCTGCGTTGGCTCATGGGTGAGTCCCAAGGTGTAGAGGAGACCGGGAAATCGAAGGAAAAACGATCCGACCGTGGTTCGATCGCGTAACGTCGTCACCTCCACGGCCAATCCCCACCGGGTGAGATCGGTTTGGAGTTGCTGGGCCACCTGCCGAGTATCGTAGCCTCCCCGATGGACGAGAGAGAAATCCAGATCCTCCGAAAATCGGCCGGTGTGGTAGATCAATCGAAGTGCGGTGCCTCCCACGAAGGCCAGGCGATCTCTCCAGCCCCGTTCATCGAGGCTCTTTAAGATCAGCCATTGAAGATATTCCCTGAGATATAACGGGCGCTGGGCGAGGGATCGAGGCATGAGGTAGTCTTTCAGGTGGTCATTCATCGTGTGCCTGTCTTGAGGAGTTGAAGGAGCACGACCCCACCCGCCTGCACCCTGGCCACCGAAAACCGGGAGAGATAGTCCTCGAGCCGGTCACGCTGGAGTTGGTCAAGATTCTGGAGCCGGTATCCTTTCACAAGCAGGGTCCGATCCGGCGGCCGGCCGGGGGGCAGGCTGAAGTAGAAAAAATCCAGGAGGGCCTTTTCGGGGTCGGCCATCCAGTAGGTGACCCCGTCCGGAGTGCGTCTCGCCTTGAAGCCAAAGAACCACGGGCGCTTGATCGTGTGATAGGAAAATCCCCCAAAGATATTGCGAATGGTCTGGGTTTTGAGGGTCGTCACACAGGTGACTTCCCCCACGGCCTCTGGGATCAACCCATAATGGCCCAGCGCATACTCGAGACTAATATAGGAAGGGCTATACAGCTTGTCTGCCAGCCACAGCAGGGAGAGAGCGGACGGGCGCTCTTCATCGGGCAGGGTGTAAAGCCCCCTCTTGAGGCGGATGAGTTTCCCTTGGGTGGCCCATCGGCTCAACTGGACAAGTTCGTGGGGACGCATCCGCTGATCGAGGTGCAGGTCCCTCCCGCGAAAGAGTCGTCGGGCACGCATCCGTTTCCGTAGCTCTTCATAGCGCATCGTCTTCTATTTCCAATTCATATACTTAATGATAAGTATCAGAAATGGCTGGGCTTGTCAAGGGAATTTAAGGATGACCCCCGCACTCAACAGGTCACCCTCCAACGGCTGAGAAGCCTGCAATCTTCAAGACTTCCGGGTGTGGCGTTCGATGTCTATGAGGAGATTGAACGGCAAGGGCCTTTTTTGCGAATTCACGAGAACTTTCCCCTCCCCCATCGAATGTAAAAAATCGTATTGATATATAAATACGAATTATATGACAAAAATTTACAGTATTGTTACAGGAACTTCATGAAATCTTAACCCCACACGCCTACACTAAGGGTGATGAACGCTGGTGCTCGACGGATCAACGGCGATCCACTCTCAGTCGACTCATGGCCATTGCGCGGGTGGCGATGGGTTGAGCATCGTCGGTGGATGCAAGGGATTGCCCTTCTCCTCAGTGGGGCGCTCGTCTATTCCTCCGTTGCCCCGTCCTTCGCGCAGGTCACGCTGTGGGAAGAACGCCGACAAGCCAGGACCTATCACCAGTCCCTCCCTGCTGATCCCTTCCCGTTGTCTCGCGGGCTTCCTCCTACCCTCGCGGCGCTCTCCCCGGAGTTCCTGGGGATGGCTATCCCTTCGACCGCCTGTTCCGTGGTGGAGTCCCACTGGGTGGATGTCCATTCCCCGACGGTCATCTACCTCCAAGATGCCCACGGCGTCGTTGAAGCGCAACGGCATACCGCCGAGATCCTCCGAGCGCTAGAAACTTCTCAAAAACCCCTCCGGGTGT
>JACPXA010000114.1 GCA_016196785.1 Elusimicrobiota bacterium | reverse complement strand
CCGTGCGGCATGCCAGATCCAGGCCCGGTAGCGCGCCTCACCCCGATCCGTGCGGGTGATCTCGATGACCAGGAATGCGCCGCCGTGATACCGGAGGGGAATCCAGTGGCGCCTCGCCGGCTGGCCTCGGGCGTCGATCCGTCGCGGGAGCGGATCGGGCGGAGGTCCTGACCGGTCAGATGTAAGCCACGCGGTTAACACTACTGTGTCACAAAAGTCAGACCCGGTTGAGGCTCCCGACCACAGGACAGGCACGGGGTGTCTGCGAGCAGGGCGCGCCCGTGGAGCCGATACATCGTCGCGATGGATGTGGGCACATGGCGTTCAGGCCGCACCGGGAGCGCCCCGCGGCGTGAAACCTTTGGGTAGGCGAGCGGGGCGGAGGAAGGACAGAGGCTCAGGGGGGGAAAGCCGCGCGCGCTCGGCCGCCAGAAAGGCGTAGGCCGCGATACATAACGACCCATGGTGATGGAAGCCGCGCCAGCCGCGTCCTTCAAAGTGATCAAGGCCGAACTCGTCCTTGAGCTCCTGGTAATCGCGCTCGATGCGCCAGCGCAGGTGCGCCAGACGGACGAGGTCGGCGAGCGACATCGAGGCCGGCAGGGTGGAGAGGTAGTACTTGGTCGGGGCCGGTTCGTCCGGTGGCCACTCGCTCAGGAGCCACTCGATGGGACGCAGCGCGGGCCGGGCGCGGGCCGGGGCGGGCCGGACCCGGAGCGCCACAAAGCGCGAGCGCATGCTCCCCCGCGTGCCTTCGCGCCAGGTCACGGTGGACCAGGCCGAGGGCGGCAGACGACCCACCAGGGTCGCGAGCCGGACCGGGGGCTGGCGTCGGGGGTGGCGCCGCTGCTTTGGCGGGCGGCCGCGCCGCGGGGGTGGCGGGGTGTAGCCCGGGGGCCACACCAGGGTGTCGTCGGGGACGCCGAGGACATACGGGATCTGCTGCGCGGTGAGCGCGGCCCGGAAATCGAGGGTGACACCGTAGGCCGCATCGGCCACCACCGGGGCCAGGGGCACGTCCTCGCGGTGCAGGGTGAGGATCTGTGTCAACGCGATCTGCCACTTGGGGCGGAACGCCACCGGGTCCGGAACCCCGACCGTCCGCCGTCGCGTCCGGTCCCGCGCCCAGCTCTCCGGCACGTACAACTGGTAGGCGGCCGGCACGCTCACGGCCTCGTTCACCAGCGTGACGGTCACGGCCACCTGACAGTTCGCTTGCTTGCCCAGGGTGCCGCAGTACTGATGCGCCACGCCCACCGAGTGGTGACCCTTCTTGGGAAACGCCGTGTCATCCACGAGCCACGCGGCCACCGGACCATGGCGATCCATCTCCGCCAGGACCAGATCGCGGGCGAGGCGGAGCACCGCCGCCTCCCCCCAGGGGGCGTTGGCCACCAAGTGATGCATCGACTGGTGCCGGGCCCGCACGTGCCGGGGATCGATCCGCGCGGCCATGGGTTCGATGCTCTTCCGGTCTCCCGGGAGACACAGGCCGGTCAGGTAACGCGCGCAGCGGCTCGCGCCGATCCTCGTGCCCGAGGGCGCGCGCCAGCCGGTCGAGGTACTCGCGGAACCGCCGTTCACGGGCATCGGACGTATGGGTAGCCATGCTCCGATGCTGGCATGGTACCTTCGGGAAGCCCTAGTCTTTGTGACACAGTAGTGTTAACCTCTGCGATCTTAGTGAGAAGTATGCGGATGTCCTTCCGCTTCTGTGCGTGAGGCCCGGAACCCGTCCCCGTCTCGAGGCTCAGCGCTCGGGTTCTCGGTGCGGTCGCCAGGAGCCGCGAGTGCCTCATCGTGGTGGACCAGCTCAGCAACTCGCCCACGAATGACTTAACTCTATCAGAGACGGCCCATATATGACGCGATTCTGTCACCCGCGCCGATTTCAGTTGACACCTCGACTGTCAGCGGTGTAATGGGCACCGTACATGGCAGCACGCGGGCCTCGGAGATCATGACTAATGATCTCAGCGTTGAGTGCTTGCTCCGCGACGGGCGGCCGAGGGTGTCCGGCCAAGAGGTGGCGCGGATCGAGTCCCCTCCATCGCTGGCAACGACGAGGTTCGGCTCAAGATCCGTGTGCTAGTTAGTTACAGCAGATGGGTGAGTCTGACCTCTGCGGAACCTGCTAGTCCGGCGTGAGGAGCGTCAGACGCGACTCGGCGTTGGCGCGCGAGGAACTTGGGGGAACTTCGGCCGGTGGGCGAACGAACTTTCGTGCTGAACACTCTCATCGGCACGACTGGCTTACTCATGCTGCTGGCCGCTTTCAGCTTGAATGCGGTCGGTCGAATGAATCGGGCAAGTCCCGTTTATGACGGGCTGAACGCTCTCGGAGCGAGTGCGCTGGTCTGGTACGGCCTCGTGAACGATACCCCGGTCTTCGTCGCGATGGAAGCCATTTGGGCACTCATCGCGCTGGTGATGCTGATGCCCAAAGTGGTGCGGCGGCATCGCCCCTGAACGGTGGGTCGGCCCAGGCAGGTCGATGAGTGGCACGGAGCCACTGTATGAAGGGAGTTATCCTTCCCGTGGGGAAGTTGGCTGTCTGTAGATGTCCGCGCCGCTTTTGTAGCGGCCGGTCGCGGTCGCGAGAACGAGTGGGATGTCAGTGCCGCGCGGGAATAATGAGGAGGAAGCGAAGATGAGGCCCCTTCGACGTCTGCCGTTTGGATGTGCCATAGTGACTGCGGTGGTGCTGGCAGTTTCGCTCAGTGCCTCCCCGGCGGGGTCTCAGCCGAAGCGTGGTGGCGAGCTGCGCGTACTGTTGGTCGCTGACGTGGTAGCCGGCTATGATCCAGCGAAATCTAACCTCGCGACCATGTTCGCCATTGCCGAACAGGTGTTCGAGACACTGGTCCAAGGCGTACCCGAGGCTGACGGTCGCGTTGTTCCCAACCTCGCCGAGAGTTGGACCGTCTCACCGGATGGTCTGACGTATACGTTCAAGCTCCGAAAGGGCGTCAAATTTCACAACGGGCGCGACATGACGGCGGAAGACGTTCGGTTCTCGATCGAGCGTCTTCGCGACAAAACAACCGCGTCACCGAGGTTCGCGACGTATCAGGTAGTCGACACGATCGAAACACCAGACCCGCATACCGTGACGTTTAGGCTGAAGGAGCCATTCGCGCCTCTGCTGGCAAATCTGAGTCAAATTAATTCGGCGATCGTACCAAAGGAAGGCGTCCAGCAGGAAGGAGGATTGGACAAAAAACCGATCGGGACAGGCCCCTTCCGTTTCGTTGAATGGATCCGTGACCAGCGGGTGGTCGTGGAACGCAACAAGGATTACTGGCGGCAAGGTCTGCCGTATCTGGATCGCATCGTCTTCACCTTCAATCGGGATGAGAGTGCCAGGACTGCTGCGTTGCGATCGGGTGCCATCGATTTCCTCTACAGGGCGCCGAACGCGCATGTCGACATTCTGAAGAAGGATCCCTCAATCGCCCTGTACGGTGGCGAGGGGTCGCGGACGTTTCTCTATCTGCTGTTGAACATGCAACGAAAGCCCTTCGACGACATGCGGGTCCGCCACGCGATCTTCTATGCTCTGGACCGTCAGGGGCTCGCGGATCTCGCGCAGCCGGGTCAATCCGCCGTGGTGAGCTGTGGCTTCATTCCGGTGAAGGCACCCGCGGGCGTCAAGGAAAGCTGCTACAAACAGGACTACGTGAAGGCGAAGCAGTTGCTCGCAGAGGCGGGATATGCAAAGGGGTTCAAGTTCACGATTAGCGTTGCGACCGGGTTGACCCACGAGGCGCGCGCCGGCCAGGGCCTCCAACAGCAGCTGAAGCCGCTTGGACTCGAAACAGAGGTGCGGCTCGCCGATGTGGGGATCGTGCTGGCCGACGCACGCAAAGGTCAATTTGACGCGATGGTATACGGTCACCTCGGCACGGTGGATCCCGACGAGCGTTTCCAGCAGAACTTTGTGCCAGGAGGTGGGATCAACTACGCCAAGTTCAACGATCCTCAGGTCAATGAACTCGTAGCGCAGGCTCGGAGAACGACCGACCAAGCGCAGCGGAACAAGTTGTACATCGAGGCCCAGAAGCGACTGGCGGATGTCGGTCCCTATGCGTTCGTCTTCAACTATTTCCTGTTCGACGCGGCGGCGAAGTATGTCATGGGATACACGTACGATTTTTCTCCCTCATACATACATCTGCGCGAAGTCTGGCTTGACAAGTAGGGGCTGGCCCAGGAGCACGGCGTCAGCACCGCACAGGGAGGCAGCATGCAGGCGCGGGACATCCACGGGGCGTCGATTATCATTGACGCGTGTGCAAACTACCTGGATGAGTGGACAGACAACATTGCGCGATCCGGGGTCACGGCTTTTAACCTAACACTGGCTGGAGGCTCGACGGGATTCGCGGCCGCAGGAAGGAACATCGGAGAGGCCCTGCAGGCGATCGCTCGGACTCCTGATCGCTTCGTGCAGGCGACTACCGTAAGCGAGATCGAGCGAGCGAAGGCTGAGGGGAAGGTGGCCTTCGTCTTCCACTTTCAAAACGGGGAACCGCTCGAGAGGGATGTTGGCCACCTCATCCTCTTCCGCGAGCTGGGGGTGCGAATCATCGAATTGACGTATAACGAGCGCAACTTCATTGGGGATGGCTGCACAGAGGTGAGTAACGCCGGTCTATCACATTTCGGCCGGCAAGTCGTCAAGATGATGAACGAGCTAGGGATGTTAGTCGATCTGAGTCACGTGGGCGAGAGGACGAGTCTCGAGGCCCTCACCCTGAGCAGCAAGCCCTGCATCTTCTCTCACAGCAACCCGCGACGGCGGGTGGACAACCCCCGCAACATCACCGATGAGCAGATCAAGCTGTGTGCCGAGGGAGGTGGGGTCATCGGTGCGTGCTCATGGGGCCCAATTAGCTGGACTGGAGGGGACCGCCCGCCCGGTATACAGGATCTTGTGGAGAATATCGAATGCATCGCGAACCTGGCGGGAGTCGACCATGTGGGCGTGGCGTCGGACACGGACCTCACGGTTCGGATCGACGAAGTGGAGAGTCGTGGCGCGGCCTACAACGCGGCATATCCGGGTGTGATGGGGAAATTCGTCGAGAAGTTCGGGCATAGCCTAGAGACTCGCCATCCGGTAGCCGTTCGCGAGTTCCCCGCCGTCACGGCGCGGCTTCTGGACCGCGGCTGGAATGCCGGCGATGTCGCGAAGGTCATGGGAGGAAATCTTTGTCGGGTCTACAGGCAGGTGTGGGGAACATAACCCCATGCTGAGGCAGCGGGACAATGGGGAGGGTGGCGAGTCGCGTCGGAGCGGGTGATGCGCGCGGTTGCAAGGCTGTCGGCCTCGACCGTCCTCGTGCTGGTCGGGATTGCGATCGTGGCCTTCTTCCTCATTCGGCTGATCCCAGGCGACATTGTCGACTTGCAGATGGGCCGGGAAGAGAACAATCCTGAGGTCGCCGCCGAGCTCCGTCGGGTGTTCGGGCTTGAGCGGTCCCTGCCGGTTCAGTTCGTTGAATGGTTCACTGCGCTGATCCGTGCTGATCTCGGGCGTTCACTCCGCACGGGCAGGCCCGTGGTCACAGAGATCGCCAGTCGCTTCCCGCAGACTCTCGAGCTCACGCTGGCCGCGCTGTCGATCTCACTCCTCGTTGCGATCCCTGCTGGTATCGTTTCGGCGACCCGACGGAACAGTGTCGTCGATTTGGCGGCCCGCCTGGTCGCGTTGATCGGTCTATCGCTCCCCACGTTCTGGCTTGGCATCCTCCTGATCATGGTGTTGTCGGTGGCGTTTCGCTTGTTGCCGCCCGGGGGATACGAGCCGATGACACGTGACCTCGTGCGGAACTTGCAGCTTCTCGCCATGCCGGCGCTCACGCTCGGCGCAGGTATGGCGGCCATAACAATGCGAATGACGCGTTCTGCCATGCTGGAAGCTCTGGGGCAGGATTACGTGCGGACCGCAAGGGCGAAGGGGCTAGCCGAGGCTGGCGTGTTGTACAGGCACACATTGAAGAACGCCCTGATTCCGGTCGCAACCGTAGTCGGCATTCAAGTCGGGCGGCTGCTCGGCGGAACGATCGTGGTCGAGTATGTGTTCTCGTGGCCGGGCCTGGGGACCGCCGTGGTCGATGCCATTCTATACCGGGACTATCCGATGGTTCAGGGCTTGGTCATGGCGCTCGCGTTCTTCTTCGTGCTCGTTCATTTAGTGGTGGATCTGGTTTACGTCTACCTGGACCCAAGACTGCGGCATGACTGAGCGGACGTTGGCGCTTTTTGACAGTGAGGCCGCGGCGGACGCCGGCCCGAAAAGGGGCTTCCGGCTCGTTCGGAGATGTCGGCTTGATCGCGTGGGTCTCGTGGGAGCTGTGTTGTCAGGCTTGATGTGCGTCGCTGCAATAGCGGGTCCCCTCGTTGCGCCATTCGACCCAGCCGGCGTTCACCCTGCCGATCGACTGGTGTGGCCTAACGAAACGTATCTGTTGGGCACGGATGAATTGGGGCGGGACCTCTTGAGTCGAGTGCTCCACGGGTCCAGGGTGTCCCTGCAGGTGGGGGTCACATCGGTATCGATCGCAGGGCTTGTGGGTGTCCTTATGGGTCTCGCCGCGGGATTCTATGGAGGCGTGCTCGATCTTGCTGTGATGCGTGTGATGGACGTCCTATTCGCGTTTCCCATCATTCTGCTCGCTTTGGCACTGGTTGCCGTGCTAGGCACCGACCTGAGGAATTTGATCCTCGCAATCACGATTGTGTATGTTCCGACGTTCGCACGAATCGCACGGGGATCGACGCTGGTCGTCGTGGCAGAGTCGTATATCGATGCGGCTCGTTCCGTGGGAGCGAGCGACGGTCGAATCATTATGAAGCACGTGTTACCGAATGTCGGTGCGCCGATCATCGTTCAATTCACCATCAACCTGGCATACGCCATCCTCGTTGAAGCGTCATTGAGCTTTCTTGGGCTCGGGGTCCAGCCTCCCGCGCCGACGTGGGGTGGAATGCTGAGCGACGGGAAGGACTACATCGAAATATCTCCCTGGGTGTCGGTGGTCCCTGGGCTTGCGATTATGTTCACTGTGCTGGGTCTTAATCTGCTCGGCGATGGGATGCGCGACGCGCTTGACCCTCGCCTTCGAGGCAACGAAGGGGAAACGACAGGGTAGGGTCGGCGGACGGAGGGAGCCGTGTGAACGGTGCCTCCTCCTAACCAGCTAACTGCTTCGGGAACGGGACGAGGAGGGACGCGTGATGTGGGCACATCTCTGGGACGGACGTAAGCGGATCGTCGTTTCGCTCGTAATGTCCTTGCTTGTCTGGCCAGGGCCGGCTGCTGGCCAGAAGCGCGGGGGCACGGCGGTACTAGCGATCGACAGCAACCCGCTCACCCTCAATCCCGCCATCACCTCCGGTGATCCAGACCACATGGTTGGTGAAAAGGTATACGGGGCCTTGATCTATCTCGACGACAATTTTTCTCCGAGGCCCGATCTCGCCCTACGCTGGGAGGTTGCCCCAGATGGCTTGAGCTACCGGTTCGATCTCCGGCCCAACGTCAAGTGGCATGACGGACAGCCCTTCACTTCGGCGGACGTGAAATACACCTTCGAAGAGGTTCTAGCCAAGTACCACCCTCTGAGCAAGAACACGTTCCAGCGCATAGCCTCTGTGGACACCCCTGATCCGCTTAAAGTGGTGATCAGGATGAAGGAACCCTTCGGACCGTTCCTGTCTATCCTCTTCTCGTTTAATGCCCCGATCATTCCCAAGCATATCTATGGCGGCACAGACGTGCTCACCAATGCAGCGAACTCAAGGCCGGTCGGTACGGGTCCCTTCAAGTTCCACGAGTGGATCCGCGGCGATCGGATCACGCTTGTCAGGAACGACGCGTACTACCACCCGGTGCAGCTTGATCGATTGATCTTGAAGATCATTCCCGACGCGGCGGCGCGTACCCTCGCGTTCGAATCGGGCGACGTCGACTACATCGCTGACTACTATCTTGCGAAGTCCGATGTCGCCCGGCTCGAAAAGCTTCGTGACAGTAAGGTGCGGCGAGGCGGCGACCTCCCCATCAACACCCTTCTGGGCTTCAACATTCGCCAAAGATCCCTGGCCGTTCCTGAAGTTCGTCATGCTATCGCGACTGCCATCGACCGGAAGCTGATCGTAGACAAAGCGCGATTCGGTCTCGGCATCCCAGGCAGGAGCGAAATCGACGGCCATTTTACATGGGCCTACAACCCGAAGATCGACTACAGCGTCATCTACGCGTTCAATCCCAGCAAGGCAAGGACGCTTCTCGACACCGCGGGCTATCGGCCTGGACCCGATGGCAAACGCGTTTCGCTTCGTCTCATTTACAACGTAGCGCGGCCCGTCTTGGCGCAGATAGCCGAGATTATGAAGTCGCAGCTCGCCGATGTTGGCATTGAGTTGAGACTCGAGGCCGTTGAGCGAGCGGTGTGGATCGACCGAGTGTGGATGAAGTACGATTTCGACCTTCATCTGTTCGAGGGAGGGACCTTTGGCGATCCTGCCCTCGGCGTTCAGAGATGGTATCTGTGCGCCGATGAGGTCCGGAGGATCTTCGCTGTGAACGCGACTGGATACTGTAATCCCATGGTCGACGAGCTGTTTCATCGGGCCGCGACAGAGGTCAAGGTCTCGGACCGCGCGCGCTACTATTTCCAGGTCCAGGAGATTCTCGCCAGGGACCTTCCGCACCTCGTCCTGATAGAGAACGAGAACGTTGACGTCGCCAAGTCTTACCTCAAGGGAATCTGGGCGGGCAAGATGCAGTACAGTCAATGGGAGGGGGTCTGGATCGACAAGTGAAGCCGGGCGCGAAGAACGGAATGTCTCTGGCTGCCGGTCACACATTGCCGGCTTTGAGAGCACGATGGCGTGGTGGCTGGAGGACTATTGGCTTCGGCGTACAGGTACGCGAGGAGTGCGGCGCAGCACTTGTCCGAGTGTGTCACCGACACCACGCGCGACTTTCCTTCGGCCATAGGAGCACGACGACTCCAACGCGCGCATCATATGGAGGATCGAGCATGCCGAAGCGGTTCGTCCGTCAGTTCGACGCGTCCACGTATAAGCACGGCGGCAGTGGCCTGTATTCCATGGCAATCCGGGCGCGAGGGGATTTCGTCTTCCTCAGAGGCCAGACTGGTTGGGACCTAGACGGCAACCTGGTGGGAAAAGGTGACGCCGGTGCACAGGCGGAGCAGGCTTGTAAGAACATTAAACAGTTGATGGAAGAGGCAGGAGCGAGTATCAAGGATGTCTGTAAGCTCACCGTCTATCTGACCGATGTCTCGTACCGCCCCCCTGTCTACGCAATGATCGCGAAGTATTTCCAAGACGTCCACCCGTGTAGCACTGGAATCGTGGTGAAGGCTCTAGCGGTGCCCGAACTGCTGGTGGAGATCGACGCGTTGGCTGTCATCGACCGCTGAACTGGAGAGTGGAGATGAGCCTGTGCCGACCCTCGGTAACGCTCGGAGGGGTGACACTACAAATCTGCTTCATCCAGGCGCCTAGGCGATGACTAGCCAGTACCGTATCCAAAACGTCGCCGTAGTCGATGTGGCGAAGGGCTCTATCCTGCCCAATCGATCTGTGGTCGTTGTCAATGAGAGAATCACAGATGTCGTTGGTTATGGTACACACACACCTTCCCGAGATCTCGATGCCGGGGGTCTTTACTTGTGTCCTGGACTGATCGATTGCCATGTCCACTTCTTTCTAGATGCCGGCAGCTCTCCCGGCCGCACCTACATCGAACGCGACGATGACGCAAGACTGGAAGTCGCCAGAAGAAACGCCAAGGTAGCGATTGAAGCCGGTATCACCACAATGCGGGACTGTGGCGCTCCGGCGCCACTCATGTTTGAGTTTCGGCGTGAGGTCGAGAGAGGCTACTCTCCCGGACCCCACATCCTCTGTTGTGGTCATCCGTTGATGCGACCTAAGGGACACTGCCACTTCCTAGGCGGGGAAGTTGCGACTAAGGAAGACGTTCGCCGTATGATCGAGGCGCAACTCGAGCAGGGTGCAGACTTTGTAAAGCTGATGGCCTCAGGGGGCGGGTTGACTCCCGGAACGAATCCATATGAGGCAGACCTGTCTCTGGAGCTAATGCGAACGGCCGTTGAAGTCGCTCACGCTCACGACGTTCAGGTCACCGCGCATTGCCATGCTAGGCAGAGTATTGAGCGAGCGCTTGAGACCGGACTGGATATGATTGAGCATGTCAGCTTCGTTGGACCGGAGGGGTACCGCTACGATGAGAAGTTAGCCAAGCGTCTTCGCGGTAGGGGCATGATTATGAGCCCGACCGTATCCGGCGCGCTTCGCACCGCCAAGCGTTTCCGGGAGTCGGGTAAGCCACACAACCCGAACGATTTTGCTGCCGTGGAACGCCTGGAGGGCCGACTTGCCAACACGCGTCATTTTCATAGGCTGGGAATGCGGATTATCGGGGGTACGGACTGCGGCGGCGGGGCGGATACACCGTTCGATTCCCTCGTCGATGAGTTACTAGCCTACGCCAACGCGGGCTTGTCCAACGCAGACGCATTGCGCACGGTAACGAGTGACAGTGCAGCATTCATGAAGCTACCAACGTTAGGTGAGGTGAAGCCCGGTTATCGTGCCGACCTGATCCTGCTCTCCTCCGATCCCCTGGAGGATCTCAGCGCGCTGCGCAAGCCGGTGATGGTCTTCAAGTCCGGACGGCTGGTTCATGACCGCCGCGAGGGCATTCGCTGAGAGACGGCAATGGCGTCTAGCGCCTCTGCTCCACTTGTGGGCCGCCAAACGAGCAAAGCGTGTAGTTTTCTCACCTTCGGCCTGAAGGAAGAGATCTTGAGGCGTCGGTATACACGTGGTTCGGTGCCTCCCAGAAAGAGTCGGTGTGTGGAGGTCACTCTTGTCGGCTGCACACGTTTCTACGTGATGACCCTGCAAGGAGCTGAACGCCGCCTCGAATGACCCAACCCAGATAGCCTAGCGCGAGGTGAGGTAGCAGGGCTGTCTAGTGCGGAAATACATCATTGGCCGGCTGGTCCAAGCGATTCCGCTACTCCTTGGGGTCATCGTGATCAACTTTATGCTGTTGCACCTGGCCCCCGGAGATCCGGTCTCCTTCCTGGTGGGAGACTTTCCGGCGCCGGAGGAATACGTGCGGGAACTCCGGGTGAAATTCGGCCTGGACAAACCGTTGCTGGTCCAACTTGGCCTCTATCTCCGCCATGTGCTTCAGGGAGATCTCGGTTTCTCCTTTGCTCAGGACCGCGCGGTATTGACCGTCGTGTTTGAGCGAGCCGGCGCGACGGCAGTTCTATCTCTCACCGCGCTTTCCTTTGGTACCCTTATCGGAGTCTCCGTGGGGATCCTTGCTGCGATACGCCATCGCTCAGTCTTCGATGGCTTTGCCACTGGACTGTCGGTCGCTGGGTTTTCGCTTCCCGTCTTCTGGCTCGGCCAAGTTGCACTGATTATGTTTTCGCTGAAGCTGGGCCTCTTTCCAATTCAAGGCATGCTCTCTATACGAGAGTCCTACACGGGCTTGGCATACTACGTTGATATTGCTATCCATCTGATTCTGCCGGCCCTGGTGCTGTCACTGCAACTGTTGGCTATTACCGCGCGCGTAACCCGAACGAGCATGCTTGACATCCTCACGCAGGAATACATGGTGACTGCCAGGGCAAAGGGTCTTCTGGCGACTACCGTCATTCTCAAGCATGCCTTGCGGAATGCGCTTATTCCCGTGGTGACTATCGTTGGACATAACCTCGGGTATGTGCTCGCGGGCTCGGCTCTCGTAGAGACGGTCTTCGGGTGGCCGGGCATCGGACGCTTGCTTTTTGATTCCTTGCGGATGCGGGACTATCCGGTGCTATTGGGGATCTTCTTGGTTGTGTCGTTGAGCGTCATTGTGGCGAATCTCGTGACCGATCTCCTGTATGGGGCGCTCGATCCTCGAATCCGTTATTAGACGTGCGGCGCGCTCGGGCTGTCGGGAACGTTGAGATCCACTGGAGATGCTATGAGCGCTCTGGTTCCATCTGGCCTCAAATTGCTCGCTGACGTTGGAGGTGTTTATCGGCGAAACTCGGGGGCGACGTTCGGCCTCGGTATTCTGGGGGTCCTGGCTGTGGTGGCGATCTTTGCGGATGCACTCGCACCGGCTGGGCCGTTTCAGGTGTCGACCGGCTCACTGATCGCGCCCGGACGCAGCCATCCCTTTGGGACGGACGACCTTGGGCGGGATGTCTTCAGTGGGGTGATCTATGGGGCCCGGGTCTCTCTACTGGTCGGGTTTGCCGCAGCTGCGACTTCTACTTTACTCGGTGTGGTAATTGGGGCGCTTGCGGGGTTCTACGGTGGGTGGATGGACGGGACTCTCATGCGGACTACGGAGTTCTTTCAGGTGGTGCCACGCTTTTTTCTTGCGCTGCTGGTTGTCGCCATGCTGGGCCAAGGCATCTGGAAAGTCGCTCTCGTGATCGGCATTCTCGGATGGCCTCCGGTCGCACGGCTGGTCCGAGGCGAGGTGCTGTCGCTCAAAGATCGTGAGTTCGTCCAGGCATCTCGTGCCATCGGTGGTATCAGCACACGCATTTTGGGCCAGCACATACTTCCGAACGCGATTCCGCCCGCGATTGTCGTAGGATCACTGGATGTCGGCCAAGCGATTCTGCTGGAAGCGGGCTTGTCATTTCTTGGAGTGGGTGATCCCAATTTCGTTAGCTGGGGGAAGATGCTGAACAATGCACAGCGCTTCCTGCGTACGGCGTGGTGGATGTCCCTGTTTCCAGGCTTGGCCGTCTTTGTCACGGTGTTGGCGGTCAATTTGGTGGGTGGTGGGTTGAATGACGCGTTGAATCCACGGTTACGGCGAAATTTCAAGGGCTGAGGGGCGGCGGGACGGGCGTTTCACGGTCGACCTTGGCAAGTTAGGCCGTGATCGCGAGTGCGACCAGCAAACCTCATACGGTGGTCGGCTTACACAGCTAGAAAAGGAGCCACCTCTCGCTGCGGGGCTCCCGGCGCGCGACGTTCCGCTGGCGTAGCGTGAGGACGGGGCCATGAAGGATCACGGTCACAGCAGAGGGTTTCCCCGTCGCAATGGAGCGCCGGTTCGCCCCGCGCACCGGCACGGCCCGAGAGGCACGAGCCGCCTCGCCGGGCCCCCGTCCGAGCCGTCTCATGTGCGCGCGCCCGACGACGCCGCTAGGTCGCCGCGGGCTCCGTCGTCGCGAGAGGCGCCGTCGAGCGCGAAGCGCCGGTAGGGCTGGACGGACGCGAGCCCGTCGCTGACCCACATCGCGCGCTCGTTCAAGTCCATCACGATCGAGCACAGGGTCGTGAGGCACGTCGTGGTGCCGGCGAGGGCTAGGTCGGGCGCCCGGCAGATCGCGTCGGCGCCGTTGTCGGTGTCGGCAAGCCAGCCACCGACGGTCTCGCGGGTGATGGGACCGGGGTCGGCGGTGAGCTCTGCCCACCGCCGCCCGCGGATCAGGCTGTTCTCGAAGCCGCACGGCTCGTCGACGATGCGGCAGTGGTTCGTATGCCAGTACACTGCGTCCGGCCCGAGCGCTTGCTCGAAGAGGCCTTGG
>JACPXA010000110.1 GCA_016196785.1 Elusimicrobiota bacterium | reverse complement strand
TTCTCCGTCACCTTGGACAATACAAGGAGGACTTTATGACAGAACCGATCTATTGCGTGGGAAGACTGCTTGCTTTAGCCGACAACTTGCATTTTCACTACTGCAAATTCGTCCGCACGTCGGAAGAAAAGCGAAAGAAGGGCCAGGTAGATGCGCCGACCGAACTGCTTGGCAACACGCTTTTCAACTTCGCGCTCGACAGTCCTGTTGCCGCTCTCGCACGCCTTGCTGAACGCATTCGCCCATACCAGGGCTGGGCGACGACTTACTGTGGAGAGGAGGGTTGTAAAAACCGTTGGCTGCTTCATTTGATGGCAGAGTGTGAACGCCAGATAGAAGTGGATACACTTCAACGCCTTTCTCCTCTAGGGGACATTCACAAGGCGCAGTTGCTGCTTGGCTATCTGGCCGACCTGCCGAAATCTGATGGATCACAGAACGCCACCAAGGAGTGATTCCATGAATCCAAAGAAACCTCAAGCTCTGGTTGAAACAAACATTCCTCGGATTACCGGACTGCTCGTTATCGAGGTTCGCGACTCCAACCCGAACGGGGACCCGGAGAATGCCGGCTTCCCGCGTCAGAGACCGGACAGCAGAGGCGAGATTTCGCCAGTATCCATTAAGCGTAAGTTGCGAGATTTGGTCGCCGAAAAGAATGGGTTGGTTTGGCTCAAGCTCAAGCAGCGCTTATCGCTAAGTGAAGATGCAAATAGCCGATTCGAGATTCTGGAAAGCCGCAGTCGCGTCCGCAGCACCATTATTGCTGAAATGCTCAAGGGTCAGTTTGATGGTAAGTATTGGGATGCCCGGTTATTCGGCAGCACTTTCCTCGAAGGTCGCGAGGCCGTGGAAAAGGACATGGGCAGAAAGCTCAACGATGGCGAATGGCAAAGCCTCCAGAAAACAATTCGGACTGGAGTGGCACACTTCGGAGTGGGTATCTCCATTGCTCCTGTGCGCATTCGTTATGAAACTTGGACAAACAATTCGGGTGTGGAGGTTGGCAAAGACCGCGGGTTAGCTCCGCAGGCGCTCAAGTATGTGCAGCACGGTATCTACGCCGTGCCATTTTTCGTAAATCCGACCCAGGCTCAGAAGACGGGCTGCACGTTGGATGACGTTCAAGTCATGCTTCAACTGCTTCAGCACACTTACCGCGACAATGCCTCTACGGGTCGTAATCAGGTTGAGATAATTCATGCTCACACCGTTCAGCATACGGATCCGCTTGGCTCGTTCTCTGATTTCGCGTTGCTTGATTACTTGGCTCCCAAGCGCATTCCCGAAACCGATAAGAACACGCCAAGCGAATCACGGGCCGACTATCGCATACCAATGTGGGAGGACATCCAAGATAAAACCATCCGCCAAGGGAAGAAAACCCAATGGTCGAATGTCGGCACTTACAAAGACTACGCCTTCAACAGTGAGTGAACCTCTGGCTCATAGCGCTCGCAACGGTGCACGGGCGCAGACCTATCACGAGCACATAGGTAATGCGCGCCGTTACGCTGCGATCTTCGCCCACGATGCGGTTGCATTCTCGCCCAAGTGGGGCGAGTCGTTCCTGGCGGTCGTTGAATCCGCTACCACTTACCACGATCTCGGTAAACTTGACGAGGTATTTCAGGACGTTCTGCGCCACAACCGGCAAACGAATCGCGGTTTTAAACACTGGGACGCTGGCTCGGCTTATTTGCTCGAACAGAAAGCAGGTGAAGCCGCTGCCATTGTATTCGCTCACCACCTTGGACTGCCGAACTACAAACACCAGATCAACAACGATAAGTTCCGCGACTACTCGGAGATTCAAGGGCTGCGTCTAAAGCAGAACGAACGGACCGACGATTTGCTGGCCAGCTATCTCACCCAGCACCACGCATTGCTTCCCACAGTTACAGTAAAGCCTTGCAAGCTAGACACAGGTCTAGTCCGTCGCCTCGCGCTATCATGCCTCGTGGATGCGGACCACAGTGACACGGCCCAACATTATCGAAATGAGCGAGAGCTTCGCGGCCAGCCGCTTTGGGCCGATAAACGGCTTAAGCGGCTCAACCACTATGTTACGGGCTTGGCACCGGCCGAATTACTGCCCACAGAACAGGAACGACTGCGACTCAGCATTCGCCAGAAGATCTACGAAGAATGCCGCGATCGCAAGCTGGCTAGCCACGAACGAATCGTTGCCTGCGACAGCCCCGTTGGCACCGGCAAAACCACAGCCGTCATGGCGCACTTGCTCAACATTGCGCACGAGCACAGCCTGCGGCGGATTTTCGTGGTATTGCCGTACACCAACATCATTGACCAGTCGGTTGACGTGTATCGCCGCGCCCTCGTACTCGATGGTGAGTCGCCTGATGAGGTCGTTGCCGCTCATCACCATCGTGTCGAGTTCAAGGGAGAGAACTGGCGGGATTTGCGCCAACTCACCCAACGCTGGGATGCGCCCGTGGTTGTCACCACAGCAGTCCAGTTCTTCGAGACGCTGGCAGCCAAGGAGACTACCGCGCTGCGCAAGCTCCACCAAGTGTCCGGCTCCGCCATCTTTGTAGACGAGGCCCATACTGCCATGCCCGCACCGCTTTGGCCGCAAATGTGGAAATGGCTGCGCGAACTCTGCGATGATTGGGGCTGCCATGTCGTTCTGGCCAGCGGTTCTCTGGCGCGGTTCTGGGATGTACCGGATTTCGTTCCGCCTGCCGAGCGGCCTCCGGTTATGGAGTTGATTCCTAGCAAACTGCGTCGCGAGGCAGCGGCGGTAGAAACCCGCCGCGTCGAACTGAAGACCAAACCAGAGAGGCTATCACTCGATGAGTTAGCGGACTTCGTGCAATCTAAGCCCGGTCCCCGTCTGGTTATCCTGAACACAATTCAGTCCGCTGCGATTTTGGCTGACCATCTGCGATATGGAAAAAACCTTGGATTGAACGTGGAGCATCTTAGCACAGCGCTCAGTCCATTGGATCGCAGCAAGGCGATTCGGCGGGTTAAGGAAAATCTGTCCAGCGGTTGGAAGGACTGGGTTCTGGTAGCGACCAGTTGTGTTGAGGCAGGTATGGACTTTTCATTTCGCACTGCCTTCCGGGAAAGCTGCGGACTGGCGAATCTTCTGCAAATCAGCGGTCGGGTCAGTCGCTCCGCCGAGTATGATACTGCCGAGGTGTGGGACTTCCGCCATGACGAAGACGGATTCCTTACCCTGCATCCGCACTTTAAAACGTCCCGTCGAGTGCTTGAGAAAATGTTTCGTGAGGGCAAGGTGGGAATGGACCACTGTACCGAAGCTCTACAGCGCGAAATCAATTCCGGCGTTGGCGAGACAGAAAAGCTCGCGGAGCGAATCTGTCAGCACGAGAAGGACGCCGACTATCCCGAAGTGGCCAAGCTCTGCCGTCTTATCGTTGAAGACGCACAGACCATTCTCGTGAATCAGGATTTAGTCATGCGTTTTGAATCGCGCAATCGGGAGCAATTCCCAAGTGGAAAGGAAGTTATGCTCAACAGCGTTCAAGTCAAACAATCACGTTTGATTGATCTCGACCCGAAGCCTGTAGGTTTTGGATGTGAATTGCTTGCCCTGCGGCCAGAGCAGTACGATGATTTTCTTGGCTACATGAAAGGCATTCTCCCGTTATTGAAAGCTCAAAAATCTGGCTGCTTCATCAGATGATGGGAGGAATTCCTCAGAGGAAGATCAGAGGGCGACAGACGTTGCTGTGGCTGCCGGAGAGGACGTATTCGATTAGGCTTGCTGAGAGGTTGCGCGAGGGAGGGGAAGTGTGATGAGCGGGGATACTGAGCACCCGGCGGGATGGCGCGATCCGCAGCCGGTCATCAAGGAGATGATGCGAAGGATCGCCGAGCGGTTCCATCCGGACAAGATCATCCTGTCCGGCTCTCACGCGACGGGATAAGCGGGGCCGGACAACGAGCGAACACGCTCAGCGTCTTGACAAGGTAAAGATGAAAGGGAGGACATGAGTGATGACCGTCGTGAGTCTTCGACTGAGCGAGCGTGAGCTGCGGAGGATCCGGCAGCTCAGCCGCGCCGAATCCAAAGAGCGTTCCCAGATGGTGCGTGAACTCTTGGAAGAGGGGCACATGTTCCACCTCCTGCGGCTGTACCGTGAAGGGAAGCTCTCGCTCGGCCGTTTCGCGAAGCAACTAGGCAAATCACTGGGCGAGACGCTTGATCTGCTCGGCGAGTTCGGCCAGACCGCCCCGATTGACTACGGCGACTATCTGGAGGGGCGGAAAACCGCGGCGCGTCTCTTCGCCGCGTAATCCTCGCCGATTCTGGCGGGTGGGCACTGGAGCGGTCTTGTAAAGGGAGCGTACCGATGAACGCGGTATCCAATCATCCGGAAGGATGGCGCGATCCGCAGCCGATCATCGAGGAGATGGTGCGGCGGATCGCGGAGCGGTTCCATTGACTTTTGAGCGCTTGCCTTGTATAGTTTGGCTAAGGTGGGATCATGCACGAGCGGATTGCGATTGATCTGAATATCCAGCACGGTAAGCCGATCATCAAGGGCACCCGTGTGCCGATTGTCCGCATCCTGGGCGGGCTGTCGGGGGGCATGAGCGTCGAGGCCGTCTGCCGCGAGTATGGGGTCACCCCGGATGATGTCCATGCGGCATTGCAGTACGCGACCGAATTGATCAACCTTGAAGAAGTCCACCCGCTGCCTGCCTCGTAAGACCTCATGCGTTTTCTGATCGACGCTGATCTGCCGCGTTCGACCGGGGAGATGCTCCATCGGTATGGCCATGATGCGGTCGATGTGCGTGATATCGGTTTGGGAAGCGCGGCAGATCGTGACATCGCTCGCTATGCGCAAGCGCAGTTCCTGTGCGTGCTGACCGGCGATTTTGATTTTGCAGACATTCGAGCGTATCCTCCTGCAACATTTCACGGTCTCGTCGTGCTCAACGTGCCACCCCACGCCACGGCCTTCTTCATCCTGTCACTGCTTGAGGAATTCCTGAAGCAGGCTCAGGTTCTCGACCATCTCGCAGGGAAGCTGGCCATCGTGGAGCCTGGTCGGGTACGCATTCGTCCTTCGTCCGCCTAGCGCACTCTCGCACTCGTGGGGTCTCGGAGCACGACCCCGCCTCTCTGATCAGGTTGAACCGTAAGGCTCGTGTTGGATCCCCGGGGGACAATGTTGGAGCAGGGAACAGAGGTGGGTGCCGGTTCGCAGAGTGTATTTGCCGAACCGGTGCTCATTTCCACCCTAAACGAGTTCCTGTTTTGCTCGCGTCGGGCAGCGCTGAAATTTGTCGAGGGCATCCGGGATGAGAATGCCTATACTCTGGAAGGCGCTTTTCTGCACGATCGGACGGATACGCCGGGGGTGGAGGAGCGGCCGGGGGTGCGGATCGCGCGGGCGCTGCCGGTCTTCTCGCGGCGGCTGGGATTGGTCGGCAAGGCGGACGTCGTCGTGGCTGCCGTAGAGGGCGGTTGAGGAGCGCGGTGACCGAGCACGCTGAGCGTCTTGACAATTCGCATTAGCAAAGACGCAGGGAGGCATGGTGGCGACCGATGATGGAGTGGCGATCAAGGCGTGCAAGCTGGTTGGAGTTCCGTTCGTGACGGCGCTGCACGTGTTGCTCCAAGCCGCTGAACGGCGCGTCGTGGATCGATCGATGGCGTTGGTGAAGCTGGAGCAGTTGCAGAAGGCGGGGCGGTATCATCCGCGGATCTTGGAGGAAGCTATGGCATGCCTGATGAAGGGA
>JACPXA010000109.1 GCA_016196785.1 Elusimicrobiota bacterium | reverse complement strand
GACTTTCTTCTGGCGCCGGTTGGCGCGTTGGTAACGGGGATGGATCGTCTTCATGTATGTGTGCTTCCATAGGGTGTCCATGTGTTCCTCCTTGCCATAGACTGCAAGGAGTTGGGTAACATGTCCAATGAGTTGACGATTCCCCCTTCGGTAACATTTTAAATGAGTTGATGCGACGTCTTGACAACTGACGCGAAGAGGGATAAACTATACTTGATTAATTAATCACGTAGTTAAGGAGGTCTCCCCCATGACACGCAAAGTTTCTGCCTTGATCGCCCGGACACAGTTTGGGCAGCTCATGGATCGAGCCATCGAACGCAATGAACGTTTCCTTGTGGACCGCAATGGTGAACCCGCCGTTATCATCATGAGCGTGAGCGACTTTGTGAAAACGATGGCTCCCCCGCCGGATTGGCTGAAAGACATTCGGAACGACGCCAAACGGAAGGGGTTGGATAAACTCACGATGGCGGATATCGATACCGAGATTGCTGCCGCACGCCGTGCACGTCATCAGCGTCAACGGTCCGCCAGGTCGTGATCCGCCAAAGAATTTCTGCAAGTCGTCGCGGACACACTCCGCACCCCATAGCCCTTTTTTCCTCCCAGGCTGCCCCAAAAACTCTATTGAACGATCGGGGCGAATCAAATCATTTAAAACGTTGCCGCTGAGGCTGGGGATATACCCTCGCTGAGTTGCTGGTCGAGCTGTGTCAGGGGATAGGCTGTGAGGCACGAGCCATCCAGCCACGCATGACCTTTCTGTGATCGTCATTGCAGGGATCTTCGAAACCGAGGGTAGACCCGAAGGACGTCCAAGGCGGTGGAACGTACCGCTTTGAGGCCGTTTAGGCCGCTTTACTATGGCTTTTCACAACAACGGCCGCGGTCAATCCGAGCTTTCTACACAAGGCTTCCACATCCAGCGGACCTCTCTTTTTGATCCACTCTGCTGGGGTCATCCCTTGGGCTCGAATGACCTGATCTATGTCCGTGCGGATCTGATGGATCCACGCGAGCGACCTCGTTTCCCACCTTGGTTTAGGATTCATAGTCAACGACCTCCTCAGGCGAGACGATCTCAATGAGAGGAAAACCCAGCCGCAGGTTGATGGTCCTCTTGCAACTCGACCGCAGGTCCTAGGCAAATATTATAGCACACCCCTGAGTTCCGTCTGGCGTTTTACCCGTACACCCTTGGGGGACGTTCGGGGTAAAGGGGGGAGCAACCAGGGGACGGTTCTGAGTGGGAAATGGATCTTACCTGATGATGCCAGAGGTCGATGGGTTTGACATCCTCCATCAACTCCGTGACCACCCCGCCACGCACGATCTCCCCGTCATCGTCATCTCCGCGATCGCGGATACGTTTGAAAGCGAGTCGGCCGCCCAGGAGGTGCAGGCGGTGTTCCCCAAACCTCTTAACGTCCCGCGCTTTCTCCAAACCCTGAAAGACCTCACCGCCCCCGCCTTCGCCACGTAACCCACACAAAAAGTTGAGGTCTGAATCGCGCAAGCCCCTTGCGATTCAGCCTGGGATACGGTATAGTAATCAGGGAGGTTAAGGCCATGAATGTTCACGACTACATCAGCGTTGATCCAGAGGTCTGCCATGGGAAACCCTGCTTCAAAGGGACTCGAATCATGGTGTCGCTCGTTCTCGAAATGCTGGAGTCTGGCCAGACGGTAAAGGAGATTTTAGAAGCCTACCCCAAGCTTTCCCCTACCCATGTCCAGGCCGCGCTTCACCTAGCTTCGCAGCTCTTAGACAATGATCGGTTCGTTGCTTTCAAAGCCGCTTAGAGATGCGGCTTCTCTTAGATGAGAACACCCACCTCAAGCTCACGGATTGGTTTCGCCACGCAGGGCACGACGCGACACGCGTTCCTTCAGGACTGAAGAACGGAAAGGTCATTGAACTAGCCTGCCAGGAATCTCGCGTCCTTGTGACCCATGATAACGATTTTGTCAATCCTCTGCTCTACCCTCCTGCAAAGCATTCTGGGGTCATCCTCCTACGGATTCATCCACCCACCCTTCGCAAGATTCTGACGGCGTTCGAGCGATTGTTCACCCATCTCCCAGCAAAAGAGTTCAACCAAAAGCTGGTGATCTTGGAAGAACAAGGATACCATCTGCTTTCCTGACCCGTTGTCTCAGTCCTCGACCTCTCTTCTATTGGAAATCCCTCGCTTTCATCAACCACACCTCCGAAAGGATAGATTCAAAAAGAGGGGGGGGACGTAGCTGCTTAATTGCCTTTTGTGCAGCGCCTAGGGGGTCAGATGGGGGGAACATGATGAACATTAAGAGCAGGCGGGTCTTGGTCGTAGATGATGATTGGCCGTTCGCGGAGTTGCTCGTGGAGTTGTGTCAGGGGATGGGGTTTGAAGCGCGAGCGGTGCGCGTGGGGGAATCGGTATGGGAGGCGGCCACCTCGTGGGGCGCGGCGGCCATCCTGTTGGACCTGATGATGCCAGAGGTAGATGGGTTTGACATCCTCCATCAACTCCGTGACCACCCCGCCACGCACGATCTCCCCGTCATCGTCATCTCCGCCATCGCCGACACCTTCGAAAGTGAGCCGGCCGCCCAGGAGGTACAGGCGGTGTTCCCCAAACCTCTTAACATCCCGCGCTTTCTACAAACCCTGAAAGACCTCACCGCCCCCGCCTTCGCCACGTAACTTAGTGAAGGTGTCAGATCCAAAGAAAGGCTGGTAGCACTCCGATGATTTT